>JAYZVT010000333.1:0-3837 GCA_036155355.1 Pseudomonadota bacterium | reverse complement strand
TCCCTCCGGCGACCTGATGGCCTACAAGATCGCCGATGGACGTCCGGCCTGGGTGGACTCCCTTGGCCGTTCCAGCGGCGCGCCGGGATCATCGCTTGCCTCGCTCGCCGATCCGGCCCGTCCGGTCATCGACCGCGGCATTGTTTATGCGGTCGGCCATTCCGGCCGCATGATCGCCGCCGCCGCGGAAACCGGCGAGCGCCTGTGGACCCGCAACCTGAAGGGCACCCAGATGCCCTGGGTCGCCGGCGACACGGTCTTCGTGGTCGATATCGCCGGCAACCTCATGGCGCTCTCCCGTGCAGACGGTGCCGTGCGCTGGTACACGCAGCTTCCCCAGCAGGCGCGGTGGAACGGTCCGGTGCTTGCCGGCGGCAAGCTCTGGCTCGTTTCCAGCAAGGGGCTGCTGGTGTCCGTGGATGCGGCCAACGGACAGATCGGCGCCCAGACCAACCTCGACACCACGGTCTTCATCGCGCCGGTTGTCGCCGGCGGACGCATGTATATCCTCACCGACTCGGCCCGGCTGGTCGCTCTCGACTGACGGCCGGCCAGGCGACATGACAATTCCGGCCCGCCTGCCGGGGGAACCCGCATGCCAGTTGAAATCGCCATCATCGGCCGTCCCAACGTGGGCAAGTCCACGCTGTTCAACCGGTTGACCGGTCGGCGCGCGGCGCTTGTCGATGCCACGCCGGGCCTGACCCGCGACCGGCGCGAGGGCGATGCGGAAATCGGCCGCCATGCGGTCCGCCTCATCGATACGGCCGGCCTTGAGGAAGCCGAAGCGGGCTCGCTTTCCGCGCGTATGCGCGAGCAGTCCGAAGCCGCGATCGCCCATGCCGACGCGGTGTTGTTCGTCATGGATGCACGCGCCGGCCTGACACCGGTGGACGAGCGCTTCGCCGCCCCGATCCGCAAGTCCGGCAAGCCGGTCATCCTTGTCGCCAACAAATGCGAGGGCCGCGCCTCCGATGCGGGCTTCTACGACGCCTATGCGCTTGGGCTTGGCGAGCCCGTGGCCATCTCCGCCGAACATGGCGAAGGCATTGGCGATCTGATCGCGGCCATCGAGGCGGTGTGCGACCAGGTGGCGGGCGAGGGGGAACTGGCCCCGCCCGGCACAGATGCAGCATCCCGTCCTTTGCGTCTTGCGATTGTTGGGCGTCCCAATGCGGGCAAGTCCACCCTCGTCAACGCGCTGCTTGGCGAGGACCGCATGATCACCGGTCCGGAGGCCGGCATTACCCGAGACACCATCGCCGTGCCTCTCAAATGGAACGAGCAAGACATCCTGCTGCACGACACCGCCGGACTTCGCCGCAAGTCGCGCATTCATGAGCGCGCCGAGAAACTTTCCGCGTCCGACGCCATCAACGCCATCCGCTTCGCCGAGGTCGTCGTGGTTCTCATCGACGCGGAAATTCCCTTCGAGAAGCAGGATCTGCAGATCGCCGACCTGGTCGTCTCGGAAGGGCGCGGCCTGGTCATCGCCGTCAACAAATGGGACCTGGTGGAGGAAAAGCAGTCGCGCCTCGCCGAACTGCGCCGCGAGGTCGAGCGGCTTTTGCCGCAGGTGAAGGGCGTGCCACTGGTGCCCGTTTCGGCTTCGCGCGGCGGTGGTCTCGACAAATTGATGCAGGCGGTTTTCGGCATCTACGCGATGTGGAACCGGCGCCTGCCCACCGCGGCGCTCAACCGCTGGCTGGAGGAGGCGCTGGAGCGCCATACGCCGCCCGCGGTCACCGGCAAGCGCATCAAGCTGCGCTACATGACCCAGCCCAACGCGCGCCCGCCGACCTTCGTCGTCTTTTGCTCGCGGCCGGAGAAGCTGCCCGAGGCCTACCGCCGCTACCTGATCAACGGCATTCGCGACAGCTTTGACTTGCCAGGCGTGCCCTTGCGACTCAATCTGCGCAAGGGCAAGAATCCCTATGCGGACAAGGAGGGGTGATCGTGCCGACGGAAGTGCTCTTCTATCACATGGAGCGCGCGCCGCTGGAGCGCGTGCTGCCGGGCCTGATCGAGAAGACGCTGGAGCGCGGCTGGCGTGCGGTGGTGCAGGCCGGATCGCCCGAGCGCCTCGAGGCCATCGACACCATGCTGTGGACGTGGCGCGACGAGTCTTTCCTGCCCCATGGCATGGCGCGCGACGGCAATGCCGAGCGCCAGCCCGTCTTCCTGACCACCGGCGACGATACGCCCAACGGCGCCACGGTGCGCTTCCTCGTCGATGGCGCCGATGCGGCCGACCCGGGTGCGTTCGATCGTGCCGTCTATCTTTTCGACGGGCGCGACCCGGAAGCCGTCGAGCGCGCCCGCGAACAGTGGAAGGCCATCCGCGAACGCGGCCTCGACTGCACCTACTGGCAGCAGAACGAGGCTGGCAGGTGGGAAAAGAAGGCATGACCGCAGGTGTCCCGGACGAGGAGGCACGCCGCGAGGAAGGCAAGCGACGCGCCGACGCCCTGCGCGCGGAATATCTGGAAGCCGGAAATCTCAATGGCTGGTTCGAGGCCTGCTACCGCTTCGCCGATGGCGATGCGGCGCTGGTGCCCTGGGGCCACGAAATGGCCCGGCCGGAACTCGCCGAATGGCTGCAGCGGTTGCCGCCGGAGCGCCGCAAGGGCAGGGCGCTCGACATCGCTTGCGGCCTCGGCGACAACGCCGCGCAGCTCGCCCGCGCCGGATTTCAGGTGACGGCCTTCGACATCGCCCCCACCGCGATTGAGTGGGCGCAGAAGCGTTTTCCCGATCTCGGCATCGCCTGGCGTCGGGCCGACCTGCTTGATGTGCCGCGCGACTTCCGCGGCGCCTTCGACCTGGTCAACGAGACCTACACCCTTCAGGCCATCCGTCCGCCCTACCGCGAGGAAGCGATCACCGTGCTCCCCGGATTGGTCGCGCCCGGCGGCACGTTGCTGGTGATCGCCCGCAGCCGCCATGACGATGAGCCGGAGAACCCGCCGCCCTGGCCGCTGCGGCGCGCGGAGCTGCAGCCCATTGTCAACGCCGGGCTGACCGAAGTCGCCTTCGAGGATTTCATCGTCGCGCGCAAGGGCAGGGGCGTGCGCCACTTCCGCGCCGAATACAGGCGCGAATAGGGGCACGGCCTCCATGGCCGCGTGTTCTTGACAGTCGTCATGCCCGGACTTGTTCCGGGCATCCATTCCGTTACCTCTCCAAATCGGAAAGCGGCCAATGGCTTGGACTCCGGGGACAAGCCCCGGAGTGACGGAGAAGTTTGTGTCTCCCGCACAACCTTCATCTTCCATCCGCGAAATCCTCCTCGACATGCCCGGACAAGCGGCGGCCCATCTTTTCGTCATCCCCGGCGTGCAGCGGCCCCGGCGTTGGGTCTGTCCGAGAGGCTTGTCCGCTGCGCAGCCGCGTGCCTCTCCCGTCATCCCGGACAAGCGGCGGCCCGGTCGGCAGGTCTGCCCATGACGGCGATCCGCCGCGCGATCCGGGATCCAGTCCTTCAGCAGCATCGAGCGGGGCATTGTCCTTGGTCTGGATTCCGGCTTTCGCCGGAATGACGGTTCATGGACGTGCGCATACCTCTCGCCGTCCTGGGACGCGAGGCTTTGACGATCTTCGCCCCGTCAATGAAAGGGGCGGCGCGGAGCGCCGAAAAGGCGCACTCCGGTTAGTCCTAAGGGCACCTGTTCAGCGCCCCGCGCGCGGCGTCTCTTCGCGGGTGCGTGCGCGTCGTCTCCCCGCCACGCAGAACACAGGGCGGGTTGCAGCCTCGGGCGCCGGGGCCGTTTTACCCCGGGGTCGCACGCCCCGCGCTCCAGGCCGCCAGCGTCGTTACTGCCGCCGGACGGAAGCGCC
>JAYZVT010000332.1:0-2590 GCA_036155355.1 Pseudomonadota bacterium | reverse complement strand
GGTACAGGAAAGTGAACTGTCCGCTTTGGGTCAAAAGCGGCCGTGAATTCCTGGTCGCAGCGTGGTCCGCTTTGAAGCCCTAAGCGGTCGATTGGCCTCGCGATTTCCGGTCAGCCCCGATTAGCAGACGTCGCCGAAAAGGTCGCGCATGTCGGCTCAGTGCCAAATGCAGACGAATTTCTGCGAAGTTCCAAGACCGTACAACGCATGCATTTCAGTCCGGTACACGGCTTCGCATACATGCAAACGTTTAGTCCGCATTTCTCCCAACAAATGATGGGCATTCGACCTGAAGCAAGCGTCGTAAAGTGGCGTGACAACTTGTAAGCTCTGGGAACGTGGAGGATGCGTGAGATGCCTATTCGAATTGGCCTTTTGATTTTCCCCGACATCATGCAGCTCGATATGACGGGGCCGCACGAGGTATTCACCAAGCTGCCGGACACGCAGGTGATGCTGGTCTGGAAATCACTCGACCCGGTGATGGCGGCCGGGGGTATGCGCATACTCCCTGACGTTACTTTTGACGACTGTCCGCAGCTCGATCTGATCTGCGTGCCGGGTGGCGCGGGGATGAACCCTCTGCTCAACGATCCCGAAACCCTAGCCTTCATCCGCAGACAGGCGAAGGGCGCGCGCTACGTGACGTCGGTCTGCACCGGTTCGCTGGTGCTGGCCGCGGCGGGGCTGCTCAAGGGCAAGCGCGCGGCTTGTCACTGGATGTCGCGCGACTTGCTGAAAGCCTTCGGCGCCATACCGGACGCATCGCGGGTAGTCATCGACGGCAAGTTCATTTCCGGAGGAGGAGTCACCGCCGGCATCGACTTTGGCCTGACGGTGGCCGCGGAGCTGTTCGGCGAGGCGCAAGCGAGAGCCATACAGCTTGGCATTGAATACGCTCCGCAACCGCCCTTCGACAGCGGCACGCCGGAGGCGGCCGGCAAGGAGGTCGAGACAGCGGCACGCGCCGCAGCCAGCAAGCGCCAGGCGGAGCGCGAGGTGGCGGTGAAGAAAGCGGCGGCGCGGGGCTGACAGTCCAGTTTACTTGCCGCCCAGCAGGAAATCGCGATCTTGCTCGATCAGCCTGGTCAGGAAGGACATCACTTCCCTGACCCGGACCAGGTGAAGCAGATCCTGATGTACCGCCAGCCAGAAATCGCGCTTCACCGCTACGGTCTTTTCCAGGACCCGCACCAGGCGTTTGTCCCGCCCGGCCACGAAGGTCGGCAGCATGGCTATGCCGAGACCCGCCGCGGCGGCATGATATTGGGCGACGAGGCTGGTGGAGCGGAAGTCGGCGGGGGGCTCTTGGATCATGTCCGAGAGCCAGCGGACGGCCGAAATCTGGACGAGTTCGTCGATATAATCGATGAGCCGATGCTGCTTGAGGTCATTGATGATGCGGGGCGTTCCCCGCTTCTTCAGGTAGGCGGGTGTCGCGTAGAGGTGCAGGGTGAATTCCCCGATCTTGTTGACCGAGATGCGCCGGCCCTGCGGCTTTGGAAAAGAGATCAGAATATCGGCCTCCCGTTTGGATAAGTTGATCCAGTGGGACGCGGTGACCAGCTCGACACGCACCGAGGGCTGTTGCCGGTATAGAGCAGCCATTTGCGGCGCCAGGTAGAGGCTGCCGAGGGCTTCCATGGTGGCGAGACGCACAACGCCGCCAGGTGCTTCGGCGGACGAAGTCAGCTCGCGGGAGATGGAATGGGCATACTCTTCCATGCCCTCCGCATGACGCAGCAGGGTGTGACCGGCTTCCGTAAGCAGGAAGCCCAGCCGGGTGCGCTGGAACAGGCGCTGGCTCAGATGGTCTTCAAGGGCACGGATGCGGCGCCCCACCGTGGTGTGGTTCACATCAAGGGCACGCGCCGCCGCGCTGAGGTTGCGGAACCGGGCAAGTGCCAGGAACATCGCCACATCGTTCCAGTCGAGCCGGCCAGCTCCCGGTATGCTGACAACGTTCCTTTTGGCGTCGCTGAATGTCTTCGCCAATTGTTCCAATCAGAGCGGAATCCGTCTGCCTCGAAACGCCGACTATTCGGCAGCCTTTGTTCTTATTTCCAGTTTCTCCATGACGTCAAATGGATATACCCGAGCAGCGTCATTATCCGCATACTCCACCGGCGGGCGGCGGGTGCGGTCCACCTTAAGGCTGAAGACGTCAAAACGGTTGTAGTAGCCGACGACATCGTGAAACTGCTTTGGCACCACGCATTCCGCGAGATCGAGTTCGGCCATCAGCAGTTCGTCAGCCGCTGATGAGGTCTCGGCAATGACCTTGCCCGAGGGGTCGATGATCATGGACACGCCGCGCGGCGCCTTTTCGATTACCGTCAGCGCCTCCCTGCCGAGCGGAGCCAGAACTTTCAACGCGGCAGTGTCGATGATTGACGACGCCACCACGTTGAACGCCTTGGCTTCGAATGAATGGGCGCCGGCGCGGATGCGAATGGCGTTGGCGAGATCGTAGGCGGCGTTGGCGAGTGGCTCGTGGGTGGGCCATACCGGTGGATAGGATGAAATGTGTATCTGCTCGCCCTCGGCCATCAGCGAATAGCGCGCCAGCGGATTGGTGTTCTCGCCGCAG
>JAYZVT010000331.1:0-9136 GCA_036155355.1 Pseudomonadota bacterium | reverse complement strand
CGGAAAGGCTGCCCTGTTCCAGCAGGACCACGTCCTTCCAGCCGAGCTTGGTCAGGTGATAGGCGACGCTGCATCCCATGATGCCGCCGCCGATGACCACGGCGCGCGCGGATGCGGGAAAAGACGGGGCGGACATGCGGGAAATCCTCCTTGCGACCGGGCCATCATCCGCCCGCCCCGTCATAGGTCAAATCGTTAGTCTCGATAACTGTTATAGGTCCGCGCTCAGCGGGCGGCGGCGCGGGGCAGCGCCTTGCGCCTGAGCCAGCTGCCGAATTCCGCCATCCGCCGTTTCGGGTCGAGCACGTCGGCGTCGATGCCGTAACGCCAGGCAAGATCGCTGCGTTTGGGGTCCTTGTGCAGGGCCTCGAAGTCGGCGACGACACCTGCGACATCGGCTTCCTTCGCGAACAGACCCTGCTTCACCAGCGCCGCGGTGTCGCGCTGCAGCAGCGTTGCGATCATGTGCAGGTCGAATTCGGGGTGGTACTGCACGCCCCAGAAATCGCCTTCGCCGCTCAGAAACACCGCCTGGATATCGCTCATGGCATTCGACGCCAGTACCGTGGCGCCGCCGGGCAGCGAGATGACCTCGTCCTTGTGGATGGCGAGCGCATCGAAGGCCGGCCCCTTGCCCGCATACATGGGATGCATGGCGCCCGCCGGTGTCAGGGAGATGCGCCGCGCCACGCCGATCTCGATGCCCTTGGGATTGGCGCGTACTTCGCCGCCAAGCGCCTGGCACATGATCTGCTGTCCCCAGCAACTGCCGAATGACGGGACGCCGGATCGCCATACCGCGCGCGCCAGTTCGATCTGGTCGCGCACGGCGCTTTCCTCCCAGTAGGCCGACAGCGACGATCCTGTCCAGGCGATGCCGTCGAAGTCTTCGAGCGCGACGCTGTTGGGAAGCCTGTCCCCGTCCGCCGCGTTGAGGACGGTGATTGTGAGCTTCGGCTCGAACAGCCGCAGCGCCTCCGAATAGTTCTCGCCATAGGGCTCCCCGCCCAACGAAACGATCCGCTCAGTGGACGCCCCGGGATTGCCATTGATGATGAGGATGCGCGCGGACATGGGCTCCCTAGAGCGTGCCCCTGCAGGCCTTCAGGTAAATCTCGGAATACTCCGATGCGTCGAAGGGGATCGGATTACCGCCCGCGGTTGGATCCTTGACGGCGCGCTCGCCCATTTCCTTGGCCTTTGACTCCTCACAGCCGAGTGCCGTCGCTGCATGGGGAATGCCCGCCATCTCCCGGAACTTCAGCATCCAATCGAACACGGGCTCGAAGCCGCCGTCGCCCAGACCGAGCAGCCGGCCGATGCGCAGCATCTGGTCCCACACCGCTTCCTGGTTGGCCTTCAACACATAGGGCAGCATGACAGCATTGGTGAGGCCGTGATGGCTGTCGTAGATCGCGCCGATGCCGTGCGACAGCGCGTGAACTCCGCCCAGCCCCTTCTGGAATGCGGTGGCGCCCGCGATCGCCGCCGTCATCATATGCGTTCGGGCCTCGACATTCCTGCCGTCCCTGATGGCGTCGAGCAGATGCTGCGAGCACAGTCGCATGCCGGTCATGGCCACGCCCTCCGCCATGGGGTGGTATCCCGGCGCACAGAAGGCTTCCAGGCAATGGGTGAAGGCGTCAAAGCCGGTGGCCGCCGTCAGGTGAGGGGGCAGTCCCACGGTCAGCTCGGGATCGCACAGCGCCACCTTCGGCATCATCGCCGGATGGAAGATGATCTTCTTGTCCTTGGTCTTTTCGTTGCCGATCACCGAGGCCCGGCCGACTTCGGAACCCGTGCCCGCGGTGGTCGGCACGGCGATGACCGGGGCCAGCCCTTCGGTCTTGCCCCGTTTCCAGTTGTCGCCCACATCCTCGAAGTCCCACAACGGCCGGTCCTGCGCCGCCATGAAGGCGATGGCTTTTCCTGCGTCCAGCCCACTGCCGCCGCCGAAGGCGACCACGCCGTCGAACTTGCCCTTGCGGAACACCTCGAGCCCAGAGTTGACGTTGCTCTCGGTCGGGTTGCCCTTCACGTCGCTGAATACTTCGGCCTTCAGCTTGCCCTTGGGCACTGCGTCCACGGCCTTCTTCAGGATCGGCGCTTCGGCGAGGCCCTTGTCGGTGACGAACAGCACGCGGCTCATTCCATGCGCGGCGCACAGGTCGGGCAGCCTGGCGATGGCGCCTGCGCCGATGACGATGCGGGTCGGGTAATTCCACTGGCGGATATCGAGAAGGCTCATCTGGTTCTGGTCCTGAAATGGAAGCTCTTTGGCCGCGTCATGTGCTCGTAGCCGACGCGCGAAAGCGTTGTGCCGCGCCCCGAATCCTTCACGCCCGTCCAGGCCAGTGCCGGATCCAGATAGTCGCAGCGGTTCATGAACACCGTACCCGTATCGATCCGCCTGCCGATGCTGCGGGCCGCTTCTTCGTCGGCGGTCCACACCGAGGCCGTCAGCCCGAAGGGGCTGTCGTTCATCAGCCCGATGGCTTCCTCGTCGTCCTTTACGGCCATGATTCCCACCACGGGCCCGAAGGATTCCTCGCGCATGACGTCCATCTGATGATTCACGTCGGTCAGCACCTGCGGCGCAAGATACGGTGTTCCCTTCCGGCTCGCCGGAAAGGTCTTTTCCTCCAGGTGCGCTTTGGCTCCCGAACGCACCGCGCTTTCGATCTGCCCCCGCACGAAGGCCGCGGCCTTCGCGTCGATCATCGGACCGAGCGTGGTGTCATTTTCGAGCGGGCTTCCAAGCACGTATTTGCGCGTCAGTTCAATTGCACCTTCGACGAAGGGCCTGAAGATCTTTTGCGATACATAGATGCGCTCGATGCCGCAGCAGGACTGGCCCGAATTGAAGAAGGCCCCGTCCACCAGATTCTCCACTGCGAAATCCAGGTCGGCGTCGGCGCGCACATAGGCCGGGTCCTTTCCGCCAAGTTCCAGTCCCACATGGCGAAAATGCCCGGCGGCCGCCGTCTCGATGGCCGCTCCGCCCGGCACCGAGCCGGTGAAGCAGATCAGGTCCGCCTCCCGCCGGGAAATGGCCTCCGCCGCCTGCTCGTGACTTAGCACCAGGTTGTGGAACAGTCCCTCGGGCAGCCCCGCCATCTCGAAGGCTCGCGCGAAGCGCTCGCCCACCAGCAGCGTCTGGCGGGCGTGCTTCAGCACCACGGCATTGCCCGCCATGAGCGCCGGAACGATCGAGTTCACCGCCGTCAGATAGGGATAGTTCCAAGGCGCGATCGTAAAGACGACGCCAAGCGGCACCCGCTCGATGCTGCGCGTAAATCCTTCCTTGGGACCGGGATCGAACGGCGCAAGGCTATCCGCGGCAATGGAGATCATGTAGCGCGCCCGCTCGGCGAAGCCGCGCATCTCTCCCGCGCCATAGGCGACCGGGCGGCCCATCTGCCAGGCCAGTTCCGGCACGATCCCGTCCGTCATCGACAGCATGGCCTCGACAGCCTTTTCGCAACAGGCGGCGCGTTCGGCGATGGAAAGCTTCGCCCATGCCGCCTGCGCGGCGCGCGCCGACGCGAAGGTCATTCTTACGGACTTGTCGCTGGCCAGCGGACGTTCGGCATAGACGCTGCCGTCCACCGGCGAAATGCACTGGACCGTCTTGGACATGGATTTCAGATGATCTCGAAATAGCGCTGCAATTCCCAATCGGTGATGGCCTTGCGGAATTCCCGCTCCTCCCATTCGCGCGTGGTCGCGTAGTGATCGACGAAGGCCGCGCCGAACAGCTCTTCCGCCGGCTTCGACTTGCGCAGCCGTTGCGCCGCGTCCCACAGCGTGCGCGGAAGCTGCTGCTTCGCCGGAAAGGTCTTGTCGTAGGCGTTGCCTTTGACCATGGCGGTGGGCTCGATCTTGTTGGCGACGCCCCACAGGCCCGAGCCGACCGCAGCCGCGAGCGCCAGATAGGGATTGGCGTCCGCCGGACCCACCCGGTATTCCACGCGCTGCGACTTGTCCGAGCCGGGAATGACCCTGAGCGCCGTGGTGCGGTTGTCCACCGACCATGTGGCGTCGGTCGGGGCCCAGAAACCGGGGATCAGCCGCGTATAGGAATTGATGGTGGAAGCCACCATCGACAGCAGCTCCGGCATCAGCGCCTGCTGCCCGCCGACGAAGTGGCGCATGGTCTGCGACATGGAGTGCTCTCCCTTGGCGTCATGGAAAGCGGACTTGCCGTCGCGCCACAGCGACATGTGTATGTGTCCCGATTGCCCGGGCCAGTCCGGCGACCATTTGGCCATGAAGGTCGCCATCCGGTTCTGCTTCTGCGCGAACACCTTGGCGAATGTCTTGAACAGGGCGGCGCGGTCGGCTGCCTCCAGAGCCGTGGAAATCTGAATGGCCGCCTCGAGCACGCCCGGACCGGTCTCCTCGTGCAGCCCTTCAATGGGCATGTCCATTTTCTCGCAGAGATCGAGCAGGCCGCGGTAGAAGTCCGAGTGAGTTGTGGCGCGGATCACCGAATAGCCGAAGTAGCCCGGCGCCATAGGCGTCATATCGCGATAATTTTTTTCCCGCACTGAGTTGGGCGTCTCGTCGAACACGAAGAACTCGTATTCGATGCCCGCCATCACCTCGAATTTCATGCCTTTCGCCCGGTCGAGCACCCGGCGAAGCACGCCGCGCGGGCAGATCTCCTCCGCCGCGCCGGCGAATTCGCCGAGCATGAAGATCATGTTGTCTTCCAGCGGCAGCTCGCGCGCGGTCTCCGGCAGCAGCCGGACCTCGGCGTCGGGATAGCCCGTATGCCAGCCGGTGAACTGCACGCCTGGCTTTTCGTAGAGCTGGTCGTTGGCGTCCCAGCCCAGCACCACGTCGCAGAATCCGAAGCCCTTTTCCATGGCGGAAAGAAACTTGTCCTTGCGCATATACTTGCCGCGCATGATGCCGTCCACGTCGAAGACGCCTACTTTCACATGGGTCATGCCGCGGCTTTCGATCAGCGATTTCGCTTCGGCGGCAGACTTCAGTTTCCTGACATTCATGTTTCACTCCCCTTCGCGCCGGCATTCACGCGGCGCGCGTTTTCAACGCCTGAGCCAGGCTGTCGTCCAGTCTGTCGCAAAAGGCGTCGCAGATGCCGCGGTCATGGGCGAGCGACACGTAGAGCTTCGTGCCCATGGGATTGAGAAACACCTGCCGCCGGAACAGACCGAGCATGACCTCCCGCGCCAGAACCTTGTCGGCCCGCAAGCCAGAGCGGTAGTCGCGAACCGGATCGGATGTAAAGACGATCTGCGCCATCGGTCCGTCGCCCAGCATTTGCACCGGCAGACCCCGGCTCCTGACCACTTCGCCGGCGCGCTCGCGCAGATAGGCGCCGGTGGCATGCAGCCGCTCATAGGTGCCCGGCTGGCGCAGCACGCCGAGTGCGGCGCGCGCCGCCGCCATGGACACCGGATTGCCGCCGAGCGTGGAGGCCATCCACACATAGTCGCCGCCGCCGATCCGCGCCTCGTCCATCTGCTGCATGAGGTCAGAGCGGCCCGTAAAGGCGCCGATGGGATAGCCCCCGCCCAGCGCCTTGCCGAAGGCCGCCAGGTCCGGCGTGACGCCGTAATATTCCTGCGCACCGCCATAAGCGAGGCGGAAGCCCGTCACCACCTCGTCGAAAATCAGCACGATGCCGTGCTGGGTGCAGGTCTCCCGCAGGCCTTGCAGGAAGCCGGGGAGGGGTGGCGTGCAACGCTGCAGCGGCTCCACGATCACCCCGGCAATCTCATGCGCGTGCTCTTTCAGGATACTGCGCGTGGCCTCGATATCGTTGAATGGCGCGACCAGCAGGTCTTCCTTCACCGAAGGCGTGCCCGCGCTCGTCGCCTCGGGCTGCGGAAAATTCTGCAGCCGCTGCGGGAACAGGCTGGAGACGCCCTCCAGGTTGGCGCCGTGATAGGCGCCCTCGAACTTCAGGATCTTCGGCTTGCCCGAATGGGCACGTGCCAGGCGCATGCAATACATGGTCGCTTCCGTGCCCGACGCGCAAAAGCGGATGCGCTCCGCGCAGGCGACCACACGCGAGATTTCCTCGGCCACTTCAAGCGCGTTGCGGTTCAGATAGGCGAAATTCGATCCCTTGCCCGCCTGCTCGCGCACCGCCGCCGCCACCTCCGGGTTGGCGTGGCCGACGAGATTCGATCCCCAGCCGACGGAAAAGTCGATGAATTCCTGCCCGTCCGTGTCCCACAGGCGCGCACCTTCGCCCCGCTCCATGACCACGATGTCTTGCGCGGGCAGGCCGTATTCGCCGTTGGAGACGCCAGCCGGAAAGATCGCAAGCGCGCGGGCCTTGATGTCGTCCATCGCGTCAGCCCTTCTTCTCTTTCTGCGCCGCCACGAGGCAGTCATCGATAATGTCCAGCGCCACATCCATCTGGGCGACGGTCGTCGTCAGCGGTGGCGTCAGGTTGAGAATGTGCCCCATGGTGGTCTTGAAGCTGAGGCCGCGATCTAGCGCGGAATAGAGGACCGCCTCCGCCGCATCGGGGGCGGGAGCCCTCGCCTGCCGGTCGCTCACCAGCTCGATGCCGATAACGACGCCGCGGCCGCGCACGTCGCCGATCAATGCATGGCGCTTGCGCATCTCTTTCAGACGCGCCAGCGCATATTCGCCGGTGGCGCGGGCATTCTCCACAAGTCCCTCGTCGTCGATGATCTGGATGGTGGTCAGGGCCGCCCGCGCCGTGACCGGGTTCTTCTCATGGGTGTAGTGGCCGATGGCATAGTCTCCCGCCACGTCCAGGCTGTTGCGGCAGACGACGGCGGCGATCGGCAATATGCCGCCGCCCAGCCCCTTGCCGAGAACCAGGATGTCCGGAATGACGCCCTCATGGGAGTGAGCGAACATCCGGCCGGTCTTGCCGAGGCCGGTGGGGATCTCGTCGAAAATCAGCAGCGCGCCGGACCGGTCACAGGCTTCCCGCACGATCTTCCAGAAGCCGGGGACCGTCACGTGTCCCGTCGTCACCCGCATCGGCTCGGCCACAACCGCGGCGATGTCGCCCTCATCCCGCAGGATTTGCGCGATACGGTGCGCCGAGGCAAGGGGATCGCTATCCCGGTAGCTGTCGAAGGCAGGCACGTGCAGCGTGCCCGGCAGCAGCGGACCGAAAGCCTTGGCGCGGAACAGCTCTTCGCCGCCGACGCTGGAGGCCCCGAAGCCCGCGCCATGGAAGGAGTCCCAAAAGGAAACCGTCTTGTGCCGGCCCGTGGCGAGGCGGGCGACCTTGAGCGCGATCTCGACCGCGTCCGAGCCGCCCGTGGAAAACAGCACCTTGTCGAGGCCGGTGGGCGTGATAGCCGCGAGCTTCTCAGCCAATTCGACGGACACACCGCAGGTGAAGCGCCGAGGCGCGAAGGGCAGCTCGTCCATCTGCCGCGCAATGGCCGCCTTCAGGCGCGGGTGGCCATAGCCGATGTGATGGACGTTGTTGCCGTGAAAATCCATGTAGCGGCGCCCTGCCGTGTCTTCGATGAAAATACCCTCGGCGCGGGCGATGGTGCCGAGGCAGGGCGTGGAAACGGACTGATGCAGGAAGGCGCGGGAGTCGCGTTCCAGCAGCGCGCGTGCTTCAGGTCCGTGGGTGCGCGCCGCCCATTCCGCCCGGCGGGATGACAGATTTGTGTCACTCTCGGACTGCGCGGGCGGGCTGTGGGGAGCTGGCTGGTTCATGGCCGGGACCGGGCGTGCTAGCGGTCGCCCGTGCGCCAGGCCGAGTGGCGCGCATTCAATCCGCGCATGGCGATGCTGTGCAGGGTTTTCACCGTCACCGACGTCAGCACGATCATCATGGCCATCGCCGCCGCCTCGGCCGTGTCGCCGACATCGTCCATATTCAGCACCGAGATCGCCGCCAGCTTGGTGTCGGGCGAGTAGAGGAAGACCACCGCCGAGACCGTCGTCATCGCGTTGACGAACAGGTAGATCATCACTTCCGAGATTGTCGGCAGCGCTACCGGCACATGCACACGGATCATGGTCTTGTAGAAGGGCACTTTGAGCGAGGCCGAGACCGCCTCGAACTCCGGGTCGATCTGCTTCAGCGCCGTCACCATGGTCAGATGCGAGACTGTGTAGAAATGCACGATGGTCGAGATCACCAGGATCGCCATTGTGCCGTAGATGAAATTCAGCGGGTTCTGCGGTACCGAGAAGCAGAAAACATAAGCGAGGCCAAGCACGAGGCCCGGTACCGCCATCGGCACGATGGCCATCATGTGCAACAGCCCGCGCAGTTTCTCCATGCCGCGCCCCTTCTCGACGAAATAGGCGCCGAGGAACACGATCGCGGTCCCGAATACTGCCGTCAGGCCGGCCATCTTCAGGCTGTTCCAGAAGGAGGACCAGCCGTTGGGATCGACCTTGTCGAAGTCGTAATGCGCCCAGGTGAAGGACAGGTCGTAGGGCCAGAACTTGGCGAAGGAGGCGAAGATGGCCACGCCGAGGATGCCCACGAGGAACACTGTCATGCCAACGCAGTAGACAAACAGCAGGCCGTCACGCACTGGTTCGGGCTTGGGCTGGAAGGGCACGGCGCGCGCCGACAGCAGCGCCACCTGCTTGCGCCGGACCCAGCGGTCGATCCCGAAGGACACCAGCGCCGGCGTCAGCAGCACCATGCCCACCACGGCGCCCATGGAGAAATTCTGCTGCCCGATCACCTGCTTGTAGATGTCAGTGGCTAGCACGTTGAAATTGCCGCCGATGACCTTGGGCACGCCTAAATCCGTGATCGTCAGCGTGAAAGCGACCACGGCGGTCGAGATGATGCCGTAAAGCGCGCCGGGGATGGTCACGGTGAGGAACATGCGCAACCGGCCCGCGCCAAGCGCCTGGGCCGCCTCATAGAGGCGCGCGTCGGTGGTGGAGAGCGCCGTCACCAGGATCATCAGCGCATGTGGAAAGATGTAAAACAGCATGCCGATCATGATGCCGATGGGACCATAGATGCTCTCGCCCATCATCCAGCTCTTGAGCAGGCCCTGATTGCCGAACAGGTAGACGAGCGAAATTGCCGGCAGCAGCGACGGCGCCAGGATCGGGATCATGGCGATGGACTTGAAAAGCTTCTGCAACGGCATGCAGCTACGGGTCAGCGCATAGGCATAG
>JAYZVT010000330.1:0-4504 GCA_036155355.1 Pseudomonadota bacterium | reverse complement strand
AAGAATCTGGCTGGGGGCGACGATCCCCGCTGCGATCGTCGCCATGATGCGCAGGATGTCGGGCCAGTTGCGCTCGATGAGCGGTTCATTGATCTTACCTCCGACCAGCGCTCGCACATTGGCCGGCGTCGCGTTGGGCGTGAAGGCATAGAGTCTTTTCTGAGGGAGATCGCGGATACGGGGGGCGAACCTGTAGCCGAGCAAGGCGCAGGCGGCGAACACATGATCGGTGAAGCCGCCCGTGTCGGCAAAATGCTGGCGAACGCGGCGGCCCGCGTCATTCATGAGCAGCCCGTCCAGGATATAGGGAGCCTCGCTGACCGTTGCCGGGATCACCTGGGTTGCGAACGGCGCATATTGATCGGACACATGGCTGTATCCCTTGAGGCCCGGGACGTTGCCATATTTCGCGTTGATCAGATTCATCGCCTCGCCCTGCTCGGTAGCAAGGAAGAACTGCCCGTCGCTGGATGCCGATTGCCCTTGTCCCCAGAAGGCGGCCATGGGCAGGGCGGCGTGGGCCTCCACGATCATGGCGAGCGCCCGATCATAGGCGCTGCCTTCGACATGCCAGCGCGCGATCCGCAGCAATTCCCAGAAGCTGTGCGTGTTGGTCGCCGCCGCCATCTTGCGCAAACCGAGATTGACGCCTTCCGCCAGCAACACGTTCATCAGGCCGATCCGGTCGCTGCAGGGCGCGCCGGTGCGCAGATGCGTGAACGCCTCGGAAAATCCGGTTCGCTCATCGACTTCCAGCAACAGATCGGTGATCCTCGCGGGCGGGAGCTGTTGATAGAGATCGAGCACGAGATCCTCGGCCCCTTCGGGCGTGTCGGCCCTCAGCTTGTCGATGTGCAGCTTGCCGTTCTCGATGATGCCGCCTGGGATCGTGCCGGTTCGCGCCGCGCGGCCAAACTCCTTCAGCCGTGTATCCAGTCGAGCCCTGCGCTCGGCCAGCCATTCGCCGGGCCGCAGCGGCACGGCGAGCCGCGCGGTCTGCTCTATCGCCTGTGGCGGGACCAGAATCTGCTTGAGGTCGCCATAGCGGCGCGATCCCGGCAGCCATATGTCGCCCGACCGGAAGGCGTCGCGGATGTGGAACAGCACCGCGATTTCCCAAAGCCGGTGGTCGCCGCTGGGCTCAGCGCGAAGATGACGATGCCATTTCGAGTTGGGACGTAGAAAATCCACCGGCGGATCGACCTTGATCCCGTTACGCAGCATCGCAACGGCCGCCAGAAGAGGCGTGGCGATCGGCGCCGCCTGCATGTCGAGCAGGCGCAGCATCCTGGGCGCGTAGAGGCGGAAACGGTGATAGCCGTCCAGCACACGGCTGAGCGGGTCGGCCGCGAGCACGTTGGTCAGCGCGGAGGCCGTGGCGACAAGGGTTCTGAACCGTTCCCAGCCAGGCCCGGTGGCGATTATCCCGTCCAGGGCCGTGCCATCGTCCTGCGCTCCAAGCAAAGCACCACCGATTTCGGCAAAGGACTTCAGCGTGTCCCGAACGGCCGCCTTTTCGTCGGCGATCCTGGTGTTGCAAAGGCGTTCGGAGGCCCGATAGAGACGGCCTACGATGCGATCGTGGGTCTCCACGATGACATCGGCCAGCGATGACCGCCATTCCAGGGTGCAGACAGCGAGGATCGCAAGCCGCCTGTCTTCGGGCAGATCACGCATGCCGTCGGCGTAATAGCGCTCGCCCTGCCGGCGAAGCCGGGTCACACGATGCGCCGGCACGCCGTCCAGCAAATCCGCCGGAAGATCGAACCTTTGAAGATATTCCAGTCGATCCATCAGCCGGTTAGCGGCTGCTGAATTTGCGCCAACCTCGAACTGTCGCAGCCATACGAAGCGCGTGACGCGACCATCCACCGTATCCTCCAACAGGTGAGCCAAATTCTCGCTCAGGGTTGGCGTGATGCGATGGGCGATAAGATCCTCGATCCGGCGCTCGGCCTCAACCAGCGCATCGGCGCAAAGGCGCTCGATCGTCGAGGAGCCGGGAAGGATCGTGCGGGTGCGGCGACACTCCGCAACGAAGCGACGGGCAAGATCCTCATTCGATGTCGCCGCCTCGGCTTCCCGAGCGATCCATTCGCGCAAATCCCGTGCGCCCCGCCCCGAAAAGGAGCGATAGCCGTAGATTCGGCGAAGGTCCGCCAGATGCTCGTGCCGGGTCTCCTCGCGCGCGGCATAGAGGAGTAGATCGTCGCTGGTCAGGCCGAGCTGGGCCGCGATGAAATCCGATACCTGCGCCGGGATCAACTCGCCAGGAGCGAGCACCCGGCCCGGGTAGCGCAGGACGCACAGTTGCAGCGCGAAGCCAAAACGATTGTGGGCGCGCCGGCGCTGGCGGATATGCCCGAGATCCTCATCGCTGAGGGTATAGTGCCGCAGCAGCTCACCTTGATCGACCGGCAAGTGAAGCAGCGCCTCGCGCTGTCGATCGGTCAGGGTCACGCGACGCGGCATACATGCTCCTTATTCTTTCCGAGCTACGGTTTGAGATAGCTTGATTGAGATGCTGGTTAAGATACACAATAGCCCAATCTTATGTGCTCATGTTCGTCACCGCCTCAAACCTTCGTTTGTGATCCATGCTGATCGGCTACGCCCGCGTGTCCAAAGCCGACGGCTCGCAGTCGCTCGACCTGCAGCACGATGCCCTTCGCGCTGCCGGTGTCGAGCCAGGCAATATCTATGATGATCGTGCATCCGGTAGCCGTGATGATCGCCCCGGTCTTGCCGCCTGCCTGAAATCGTTGCGCGACGGCGATGTCCTCATCGTTTGGAAGCTCGACCGGCTCGGCCGAACGCTCACCCACCTGGTCAGCACGGTGCAGAATCTGTCGGATCGCGGTATCGGTCTGCGGGTGCTCACCGGCAAGGGCGCGCAGATCGACACCACGACGCCATCGGGCCGGATGGTGTTCGGCATTTTTGCCACACTGGCGGAGTTTGAGCGGGATATGATCCGCGAGCGCACCATGGCTGGCCTGGCCGCTGCCCGCGCGCGGGGACGCAAGGGTGGCCGCAAGTTCGCCCTCTCCAAGGCCCAGGTGCGGCTCGCTCAGGCTGCTATGGCCCAACGCGACACGTCCGTTTCCGACCTCTGCAAGGAACTCGGGATCGAGCGCGTCACTCTCTACCGCTATGTCGGTCCCAACGGGGAACTCCGGGATTACGGTCAGCGCGTGCTTGCTGCCAAAACGCGATGATGATGACGGGAGCCCCGATCAAACTTACCCAAGCGGACGCCGCAGACGTTGCAGACCTGTACAACCGTTGCAGCGACTATTTCCTGTTGCAGGACGGGGCCGCGCCCACGCTGGACGATGCTCGCGAGCTTTTCTCCGATGTGCCGCCCGAAAAGAGCGCCCACAATCAAGCTGTCCTGGGATGGAAGGGGCCTGGCGGCCTATATGCAATCGCGGCCATCCTCCGCGATTATCCGCGTGATGGCACATGGTATCTCGGCTTCATGATCGTAGATGCCGCACAGCGTGGTCGTGGCGTCGGACGCTCAATTTACTCGACGGTCGAAAGCTGGGCCGCTGCGAGAGGTTCCACAGAGATTCGGTTGGCCGTGCTGGAAGCGAATGAAGCGGCAGAGCGATTTTGGCGTTCTCTCGGCTTCATTGAGTATCGGCGCGTTGGGCCAGACACCTTCAAAATGCGTAGCCATCGCCGGATAGAACTGAGCCGTCGCCTTTCTGGCGCGACCGTAGAAGGCAGCAACAAGTAAGATCTCGCGCCGGCTATCTGGGCGAGCTTGGCGTAGGATTCCGCCCCCTCCCGCAAACGCCCCCTACTATGCCGGAACCATGCTCGGCGCGGCGTTCATCGGCCCCTCCCGCACCGGTCTGATCATCTCGCTTCTGCCGAGCCTCACATTCGTGATCGGCGCCGTCGCCTTTGGGGAACGGGTCACCCGCAACAAGGTGCTGGGAGCCTGTCTCGCCCTGGGCGGCGCGCTGGTCTATGCGATCTCAGACATGCCCGCAAGCGAGGGTCATGCCGGGGCGGAGGGGCTGCACCTCATCGGCGGCGCCCTGCTCGTGTTCGGCGGAACAGCGTCCTACGCCCTGTACGGCTACGTCTTCCGCGCGCGCATGGCGGACCTGTCCGCCCTCTCGGCCTTGCCGGCCATTACCGGGGCCGGCGCCGCCATGCTGGCCGTGACGGTCGTTCTCTTCGTTCCGCTCGTCGGCGTCGCGCCTTCCGACTGGGCCGCCATCGCAGGTCTGGGCGCGGGGCTGACGGCGCCGGTCTTTCTCATCCTGCACAGGCTCATCCTGCTGAAGGGGGCGCTCTTCACAGCCTCGCTGATGCTGGCGGTGCCGTTCCTCGTCCGCATGGGGGAGTGGGGGCTCGGCTGGGAAGCCGCGCCGGGCGCATTCAGCCTGCTGTTGCTGCTGGTCTGCGCCGGCGGCGTCTGGCTGACCCTCCGGGACGGCCGACAGAGACCGAGGCGGCCGCCTGATGCGAAGCCCGACGACGCGTC
>JAYZVT010000329.1:0-2907 GCA_036155355.1 Pseudomonadota bacterium | reverse complement strand
CGACTTCACCGAACTGCTCATCGATCTGGAAGTCTGGGATCTCCATCATCTCAACGAGATTATTTCGGGACTTCGCGCGAAGTCGGTGGTCAGCGCCGTCGCGCGGGTCCAGGGCTGAGACGAAAGGCGGCTGCACCGTGACCCAGGATGAGGTGCTCGATGAATTCCGCGCCGCCGGTGCGCTGCTGGAGGGCCACTTCATACTTACCTCAGGGTTGCGCAGCGCCGCCTATATGCAGTGCGCGCGTGTGCTCATGGACGCGAAGCGCGCCGCACGTCTGTGCAAAGCGCTTGCGGAAAAAGTACGGAAGAAGGTCGCGGGTCCGATCGACATGGTGTTCTCGCCCGCCATGGGCGGGGTCGTAGTGGGATATGAGATGGGCCGCCAGCTCGAGCGGCCCGCGATTTTTTTTGAGCGGGCCGACGGTTCATTTGTTCTGCGCCGCGGCTTCACCATTGAGCCGGGCGCGCGCTGCCTGATGGTGGAGGACGTCGTGACGACGGGCTTGTCCTCGCGTGAATGCATAGCCGCCGCCAGTGGCCTTGGCGCCGAAGTGGTCGCCGGGTGCAGCCTGATCGACCGTTCAGGCGGCAAGGCGGAAATCGGTGTGCCGCTCGTCGCGCTTGCGTCATTGGAGATTCCGGCTTATCCGCCCGACAAGATTCCTCCCGAATTGGCGTCCATACCCGCGATCAAACCCGGGAGCCGGGGATTGAAGTAGCAGCTTCGGCTCTTTGACGAGGTCACAGATGCTCTTCCGGCGCCGCAATCCGCCTGACTTCCGGGAACGGCTCCATATTGCAATGTGGCCGCGCCGGAGCTGGCGGCGCTCGATACGCTATATGCTGCTGCGCGTCCGGCGGATGCGGGCGACGCCTCATGCGGTTGGATTGGGCTGTGCCTGCGGGGTGTTTACGGCCTTTACGCCCTTCCTCGGCTTTCACCTGCTGCTGGCCGGGCTGCTCGCATGGATGCTCAGGGCCAATATTCTTGCCGCCGCCGCCGGCACTTTTTTCGGAAACCCACTGACCTATCCGGTCATCTGGGTATCCACCTACCAGTTCGGCAGCTGGGTGCTTGGCTGGAAGGCATCGCGGGAAATCGTGGAATTGACCTACGTGCTTCTTGGACCCCAGGAGGGGTTCTGGTCTCTTGTCCTGCCCATGTTCGTTGGCTGTCTTCCGCTCGGCCTTCTGGCGGCCTCGGCGACGTACTTTCTGGCGAAAAAGGCCGTTGAGGCCTATAGAGAGAAAAAGCGGCAGAACGCCCTGACTACGCCGTCCGGCGCGCGGAGTAGCGCGAGAAGGAGACCCGTTTGATGGACAAGATGACCGCCACACATCTGCGGCTCGGCGTGAACATCGACCACGTGGCGACCATCCGCAATGCCCGCGGAGGCGTCCACCCTGATCCGGTGCGCGCCGCTCATGTCGCGGTGGAGGCCGGCGCCGACGGCATCACCGCGCATTTGCGCGAGGATCGGCGCCATATCAGCGATGGCGATATCGCACGCCTGAAGGACGAACTCGACCGTCCCCTCAACCTGGAGATGGCGGTGACCGGCGAGATGATGGAGATAGCGCTGCGTCACAAGCCCAATGCCTGCTGCTTGGTGCCCGAGCGCCGCCAGGAGCTGACTACAGAAGGCGGACTGGACGTGGCGCGTATCAGGCTCAAGGATTACGTGCAGCGCCTGAAGGACGCAGGCATCCGCGTTTCCCTGTTTATCGACCCCGACCCGCGCCAGATCGAGGCATCCGCTGCCGCCGGCGCCGATATCGTCGAATTGCACACCGGCGCCTATTGCGAGGCGGTCGATCACCAGCCGGCGGCTGCGTCCCGGGAACTGGAGAGGCTCGCCCGCTGCGCATCGCTCGCATGGTCGGCAGGTCTGGAAGTCCATGCCGGTCACGGGCTGACTTTTGCTTCTGTCTCTCCGGTTGCCGCCATCCCGCAAATCGTCGAGCTGAACATCGGCCACTTTCTTATCGGAGAAGCCATCTTCGGCGGACTGCATTCGAGCATTTCACGCATGCGCGCCCTGATGGATACCGCGCGCGCTTCCTCCAACGGATCGGCAAGCGCCTGACCGTCTGCCATGATTATTGGACTGGGCAACGACCTCATCGATATCCGGCGCATCGAGCGCACCATCGACAAATATGGTGAGCGGTTTCTCGACCGCATTTTCACCGACATCGAACGGGAAAAGTCCGACCGCCGACATGAAAGGGCTGCATCCTACGCCAAACGTTTCGCCGCCAAGGAGGCCTGTGCGAAGGCTTTGGGCACCGGCATTCGCAGGGGTGTGTTCTGGCGCGACATGGGCGTGGTGAACCTCTCGAGCGGCCGGCCGACCATGCGCCTGACCGGTGGCGCGGCGCTACAGTTGGGCAGGATCACGCCGCCCGGCTGTGGTACGCGCATTGACCTGACGATCACCGATGATTTTCCCATGGCGCAGGCCATTGTCATCATTTCGGCGATTCCCGCCGACATGCTTAAAGCCTGAAGGCGGGGACGACATGGCCGATTGCGTTGCCGGGCGGCAGGGCTTATAGGGGCCGCACCTTGTCAAAACGTCCCCTGGCGGAGAAGTGTAGTCGGCCATGAGCCTTGAAGCCGAATCCAAGGAAACCAAGAAGTCACAGCGCGGCGGGCTGGCCGAAACCATCCGCGTCGTCATTCACGCGCTGATTCTGGCGATGATTGTCCGGGTGTTCCTTTACCAGCCCTTCAATATTCCCTCCGGCTCCATGATCCCGACGCTGCTGGTGGGCGACTATCTATTCGTCTCCAAGTTCAGCTACGGCTATTCCAAATATTCGTTTCCGTTCAGCCCGAATCTTTTCTCCGGCAGGGTCTGGGCGGCTGAGCCCGAGCGCGGCGATGTTGTCGTCTTCAAA
>JAYZVT010000328.1:0-3194 GCA_036155355.1 Pseudomonadota bacterium | reverse complement strand
TCTTTCGGCGAGGCGCTTGCCGCGCGCGCCGGCCCATGGCTCGGCAAGCTGCGCGCCGGGTTCCAGGAGAACGCGCTCAATTATCTGCTGTTCCTCAGGCTGGTGCCGCTCTTCCCCTTCTGGCTCGTCAACCTTGCGCCCGCGCTGCTCGGCGTGCCGCTGCTCACTTATGTGATTGGCACGCTCATCGGCATCATTCCCGGCACCTTTGCTTTCTCTTACGCCGGCGTCGGCCTCGACAGTCTTATCGAGGCGCAGCAGCGCGTGCATCAGGAATGCGTTGCCCAGCAGGCGTCCAATCCCGCGCTTCAGTGCCACTTCACCCTCGATCCCTCCGCGCTGGTGACAAAGGAATTGCTGATAGCCTTCGCCGGTCTCGGCGCGGTGGCGCTTATTCCGGTAGTGTTGAGAAAATTCAGGAAAACGGCTACGCCCGGCTGATCGCTGGCGAAGCGAAAAAGGGCAGGACGTCGGATGGCTGAAACACTCACTCCGGATCTGTGCGTCATCGGCGGCGGCTCCGGTGGGCTCTCGGTCGCCGCCGCGGCCGCCCAGCTTGGCGTCAAGGTCGTGCTCATCGAACACCACAAGATGGGCGGCGACTGTCTCAACTATGGCTGCGTCCCTTCGAAGGCGATGATCGCGGCGGGCAAGCGTGCGCACGCCATCCGCACCGCGGAGATATTTGGCGTGTCGGCCTCCGCGCCACGCATCGACCACGCCCGATTGCACGATCACATCCACGGCGTCATCGCCGCCATCGCCCCGAACGACTCAATCGAGCGCTTCACCGGTCTCGGCGTCAGGGTCATCACCGACAGTGCCCGCTTCACCGATGCTTCGACCGTTACCGCCGGCGACGTCACCATCAAGGCGCGCCGCTTTGTCATCGCTACCGGCTCATCGCCCGCCGCGCCGCCCGTCGAGGGTCTCGCGGAGGTGCCTTATTTCACCAACGAGACCATTTTCGACAACCAGGAACGAATGCCCGAGCTGCTCGTGATCGGTGGCGGTCCGATCGGCATGGAGCTGGCGCAGGCGCATATGCGGCTCGGCAGCAAGGTCACGGTGTTGGAGGCCTTCAAGGCGCTGGGCAAGGACGATCCCGAGCTGACTTCTGTTGTGCTGGACGCGCTGCGCCGGGAGGGCCTCACCATCCTTGAGGGCATCCGCATTGAGCGCATGGAAAAAACGGCGACGGGCATCTGCGCCCACATCACCGAGAATGGCGAAGCGAGGCGCGTGGAAGGCTCGCACCTGCTGGTGGCGGCCGGCCGCAAGCCCAATGTGGATGGTCTCGCCCTGGAGGCCGCCGGCATCAGGTTTGATGGCAAGGGAATCAAGGTAAACGCCGGGCTGAAGACCTCCAACTCCCGCGTCTACGCCATCGGCGACGTGGCCGGCGGGCTGCAATTCACCCATGTGGCCAACTATCATGCGGGACTTGTCATTCGGAACGCCCTGTTCCGCCTGCCGGTACGCAACGACACCTCCGCCATTCCCTGGGTGACATACACCGAGCCCGAGCTTGCCCATGTCGGTCTCACCGAAACGCAGGCCAAGGAAAAGCATCGCAAAATCAGGGTTTTGCGTTGGCCCTACGCCGAGAACGACCGCGCTCAGGCCGATCGCGCGACGGAAGGTTTCGTCAAGGTGGTGACGGCTTCCAATGGGCGCATACTCGGTGCCTCCATCGTCGGCGAACATGCGGGCGAACTGATCCAGATCTGGGCCTTCGCCGTTGGCAGAAAGATGAAGATCGGCGCGCTGACGTCCATGGTCGTCGCCTATCCCACGCTGGCGGAAATCTCCAAGCGCGTGGCCTACACCTATTACCTGCCGAGTTTGACGAATCCCTGGATCAGGCGGATTATCAGATTCTTGAAATTGTTCGGATAATCTGCGCGTACAGGAGGCGGCGTGCCCTATAGCGGTGACAGCAGGAACGCTTCGGCGAACGAGGACGCGAACACCGGCCGCGTCCGTCCGTTGGGCCTGTCCGCCAAGCTGCTGCTGCTCACCGTCGGCTTCGTCATGCTGGCCGAGGTGCTGGTCTTCGTGCCGTCGGTGTCGAACTTCCGCAAGAACTGGCTGACCGAGCGTCTCGCCGCTGCGCAGGTGGCCGCGCTCGCCGCCGAGGCCGTACCCAATCACGAACTGCCCAAGCTGTTGCGCGAGGAACTGCTGCGCACCGCCAAGGTGCATGCGGTGGCGCTCAAGCGCGGCGACGCACGCGAACTGATCCTGCGCAGCGAGATGCCGCTGGATGTGAACGGCCACTACGACCTGCGTGAGGCTCGCTGGATCGATCTCGTCGCCGATGCGCTGCAGGTCTACACCAACCCCGCCGGCCGCTACATCCGCGTCGTCGGCCAGCCGGGCTTTGGCGCCGGCGAATTCATCGAGATCGTCATCGCCGAGGCGCCGCTGAAGCAGGCGATGATCCGCTTTGGCCTCAACATCCTCGGCCTCTCCATTCTCATTTCCATGATCACGGCGGCGCTGGTCTATTTCGCCATCAACGCGCTGTTCATCCGCCCGATCTCCCGGCTGACACGAAGCATCATGCGCTTCGGCGAAGCGCCGGAAGATCCAGCCCGCGTCATCGTGCCCTCCGGGCGCGGCGACGAAATTGGTAATGCCGAGCGCCGGCTTGCGCGGATGCAGGGCGAGCTGGCGACCATGCTGCAGCAGAAGTCGCGGCTGGCGGCCCTCGGGCTTGCCGTGTCCAAGGTCAACCACGACCTGCGCAATATGCTCGCCAGCGCGCAGCTGATTTCCGACCGGCTCGGCAGCGTCAAGGACCCGACCGTCCAGCGCTTCGCTCCCAAGCTGATCGCATCGCTTGATCGCGCCATCCGCTTCTGCACCGAGACGCTCAAATTCGGGCGCGCCAAGGAGCCTGCGCCGGAACGCACGATGTTCGCGCTGCTGCCGCTGGTGAGCGAGGTGGGCCAGAGCCTGGGGCTGGGAGAGCGGCCGGGCCCGGCGCTGCGGGTGGAAGTCGATCGCGCGCTGACCATGGACGCCGACCGCGACCAGATCTACCGCCTGCTGGGCAACCTCATGCGCAACGCCCTGCAGGCACTCGAAACGGACGAGGCCGACAAGGGCGAAATCACCGTGTCCGCACGGCGCGAAGGAGCGGTCGTTTCCGTGACTGTTTCCGACGACGGCCCCGGCGTGCCCGCCCG
>JAYZVT010000327.1:0-4482 GCA_036155355.1 Pseudomonadota bacterium | reverse complement strand
GGCGAGGGCATTCCCTTCATGCCGGAGAAGGTGGCGCTGGAGCTGGTGAAGATCACCGGCGGCACGGTGAACTTCATCCGGCCGGGCGAGCTGCCTGCGCTTTCGCTTGAACATGTCACGGGCGAGTTCTCCGCCCGTTCGCTCGATGGCCCCTACAAGTTCACCGGCAATTTCGACATCGGCGGTGCGCCGCGCAGCCTGCGCTTCTCGACGGGCCGCAGGGAAACGGACGGCAGCGTGCGGCTGAAGGCAGTGCTGCATGACATCGAGGCCGAACTTGCATATTCCCTCGACGGTGCGGTGACGGGCTTCGGCAGCGATCCATCATTCGATGGGCAGTTGCTGGTGCGCACGGAGGGCGATCCGGGCGACACGCGTGTCATCGCCGTGCCGGGAGAGGCGCCCATCGAGATCAAGTCGCGGCTGAAGGCAGGCGTGGCGCGTGCAGAACTTGACGACGCGGAAATCACGCTGCGGATGAACGGCAAGCAGCAGGCGCTGACCGGCAAGCTGACGCTCGATTATGCGGGCAAGCCCGGTTTCGGCGGCGAGATCTCCGCGCGCCTTCTCAATTTGGACGGACTGCTCGATGGTGGCGGGCAGTCCATTTCCGCAGGCCTGGCGGAGTTGGGGCGCCTGTCACTTGCCGAAGCGGACCGGCTGGGCGGTGGCAAGCTGCGCATAAAGCTCAACCAGGCGGCCGTGGGAGGCGATGTGGTCTCCGATGTCACCGGCGAGATCGCAACCAGGGGCAAGGACGGAATTTCCGTGTCCGGACTGCAGGCGATGCTGCCCGGTGAAAACCGCGTGTCGCTCGAGGGCGACATACGGCTCGCCGAACCTGGCCCTTCGTTTTCGGGACATGTTGACGTCGGCGGCGGCAGGCTGAGCCGGCTGCTGCGCTGGGCGGGCACGGAAGCCGCGCCAATCTCGGGCGAGGGTGGCGGCGATTTCTCGTTCAGCGGCGATGTGAAGGTTGGCGCGGGCAGCATCGTCATCGGCGACGCAAGCGGCTCGCTGCTCGGCTCCCGCTTCACCGGCTCGATCGACCTGAAGAGCGAGGTCCCGCGCAGGGCCGACATCAGGCTGCGCAGCGAGAGACTGGACCTTGCAAAGGCGTTGGGTGCGGACGGTCTCGCGCCGCTCGCGGGATATCTTACGGCCAAATCCGGAAGCGCCGAGCCCCGCGACGGCAGGAAGGCGGGGCCGCTCGACTGGCTGTTCGATGGAGAAACGCGGCTGGATCTTGGCGTGCAATCGGTTTCGCTGCCGGGCCTTGGCGAAGGCTCTCTCGAAGCCGACGTGTCGGCCAAGGCGGGCTCACTGGCGGTCCGCAAGTTCTCCTTCTCGTCCACCGGCGGACTGACGCTGAAGGCACAGGGTCAACTGGCCGATCTCGCCGGCCGGGCCCGCGGCGGCCTGTCGGTGGAGATAGACGCGGAAAACAGGGACGCCTTCCAGTTGCTCGCGGGACTTCTCGACCTGCCCGCCGCGATCACACAGAGCGAAGCGCGTTCCGGCCTACTTGCTCCCGCGAAGCTGCGGCTCGACGTGAAGTCGGGAATAGAGGGCAAGGGGCTCGAGGGTCAGTTGCGCGGCACCCTGGCGAGCAGCCGCGCGGAAATCGATTTCGATTTCGACGGTGCGCTGGCTGAACGCGCGGCCGCGCGTATCGCCGTTGAGGCGAAGCTGGAGAACCCGGAGGGGAAGGCGTTGCTGCGGCAACTGTTCCCGCGTATTGGCGAGGCTTCCGGATACCGTGCCGGTAATGGCGTCGCGACGCTGACGTTGAAGGGCGTTGCCAAGGACAATCTCGACGCAGTGTTCGAGGTCAGGGCGGCCGGCGTGGAGGCTTCCGTGAAGGGGCGCGGCGCGTTCCCGGAAGCTGGCACGGTATTTGATGGCAAGGCTTCGGTAAATGCCGCTGACGCGGCGCTGCTTTCGGGTCTCGCCGGGGGGCCGGTCAACACGGATGCGCAAGGCAACCAATTCCGCGCCGAAGCGTCGGTCGCACTCAAGGACCGGACCTACAGGCTTTCGGCGCTGACAGGTGAGGCGGGTGGCGCGCCCTTCACTGGCGACGGCCAGCTCGATCTGTCCGGGGCGATACCCAAGGCCACGGGCCACGTCAAGGCGCGGGAGGCTTCGCTGCCGCTGTTGCTGGCGCCGCTACTCGCGGAGGCAAAGGAACCGGCAGAGGCCGCTCCGATTGTTCGCAGCGCGCGCCGCACACTCTCGGTATGGCCCGAGCGCCCATTCGAGTCGGAACTGATCGCCGCTGCCGAAGGGACATTCAAGCTGGATGCGGGCCGGCTCAGACTGCTCGGCGGTGTCGTGCTCGACAAGGCCGACGTTACGGCGGAACTGTCGCAGGGCGTCTTGCGTATCATAAACGTCGGCGGCGGCCTTTATGGCGGCAGCTTCAGCGGCAGCGCATCTCTCGGCAAGCGCGGTGGCGGCATGGCGTTCGAGGCAACTGGCGCGGCGAAAGGCATGAGCACCGGCCAGATCGTGCGCGACGCACGCGGCAACCCGCTGGCGGAGGCAACCGCTAGCCTCGAATTTTTCCTCAAGGGCGAGGGGCTAACGCCCAACGGCATCGCCGCGGGCCTTTCGGGCGACGGCAAGGTGGCGCTGTCTGGCGGCAGAATACCCGAATTTTCACCCGCCGCGCCGCGCATGGTGGTCGCCGGCGCCAGCAGGACGAAGGCCGAGCAGCAGCCCGCCGGCGACCGGCTGGTGTCGATGGCCTCGGACGCCCTGCGTCAGGGGCCGCTGACTTTCTCGCCCGTCGAAGTGCCGTTCGCCGTCAAGAACGGCGTGGTCCGCTTTGCCAAGACCGAACTGACCGGTCCGGGCGGCTGGGCTTCCATAGCCAGTTTCCTCGAATTGGCGACGCTCAAGCTCGACAGCGAGTGGGTGATTTCAGCCGCGAAGCCCAACACGGAAGGCACCGAGCCGCAGATCGCCATGGCTTTCGTCGGAACTGTCGAGGACATCGGGCGTATCCCGCCCGACATCGAGGTCGAGGTTCTGGAGCGCTTTGTCACCATCGCGCGCATGGAGAAAGACGTGGAGACGCTGGAGAAGCTCGACGTGTCGGGCGGCAAGGCCAAGGCGAAGAAACCTGACGTCACGGCTCCCGGGCCCGCGGCCGCCATTCCGCCGCCGCCGAAGAAGCCAGTTCCGCCCGAGGCTAAAAAGCCTCAGACCCCAGCGCCGAAGAAACCGGAAGCGGCTGTAGCTCCGGCCGTACCGCCCGCACCCAAGGGGCCAGAAGCAGCCGTTCCACCGGTCGCGCCCCCATCTGCGGCGCCGACGCAGCTCCAGGGCGAGGGGAGCGTGACCACGCGGCCCCTGCCGCCACTTACCGCCGCTCCGACTGCGGAACCACCTGTTGCACCGCCTGCCGTACAGCCGAGCAGCCCAGCAAGCGAGCAGGCGCAATCATTGCCCTGGCTGCTGCCGGGCGCGCCTCCGCCGGGACCGACAAGCGCCGAAGCACCATCCGCGCCACCAGAGGCATCGCCTCCGCCACCACCTCCACGTCCCGCAGAGCCCAGCTTCCGCGATCGCGACATTCTTCGCGGTGCGGGCGATTAGCCCGACCGGCGCGCCGTGTCACGGTAGTGCTCAAGCAAATAGACGCGCACCGCGCCGGACAGTCCGGCGTGGCCGCGAGATTTGTCTATCTGCTCGATAAGGGTGGCGACGCTGATTCCCTTGCTGGCAGCGACCTCTAGCAGCGCACGCCAGAAGTTATCCTCGAGGGAAAGGCTGGTCGGATGCCCGGCGATCATCAGCGAACGCTTCCGCGGCCGGGACGGCATCACCGTCAGTTGCTCGGGCCGATCATGTCCTTCGGCCGCACGATGCGGTCGAAGTCCGCCGCCGACACGTAGCCCAGCCTTAGCGCCTCCTCGCGCAGGGTTGTGCCGCGCTTGTGGGCGGTCTTGGCGATTTCCGTCGCCTTGTCGTAACCGATCACCGGCGCCAGTGATGTCACCAGCATCAGCGAACGCTCCATCAGTTCGGCGATGCGCTCCTCGTTCGCCTCGATGCCGACAATGCAATTGTCGGTGAGGCTGTTGCACGCGTCCGCGAGCAGGCGGATCGACTGAATGGTGTTGTAGATCATCACCGGCTTGAACACATTCAGCTCGAAGTGGCCCTGGCTGCCGGCCACTGTGACGGCGGTGTGATTTCCCATCACCTGGCAGCAGACCATGGTCATGGCCTCGCACTGGGTCGGGTTGACCTTGCCGGGCATGATCGAGGAGCCGGGCTCGTTCTCGGGGAGCGAAATCTCGCCGAGACCGCCGCGCGGGCCTGATCCGAGCAGGCGAATGTCGTTGGCGATCTTGAACAGGCTGACGGCGAGCACGTTGAGAGCGCCGGACAGCTCGACGATTGAGTCATGGGCGGCGAGCGCCTCGAACTTATTTGGTGCGGTGACAAAGGGAAGCTTGGTGAGCTTGGCCA
>JAYZVT010000326.1:0-8016 GCA_036155355.1 Pseudomonadota bacterium | reverse complement strand
CGAGGAAATGGAAACCATGCTGCTCCACCAGCATGAGGACCAGAAACAGATCGAACGGGAAATGGGCCTCGACAGCGGGAGCAAGAAATGACGGACCCCCAAGTAGCGGTATTCATGCTGGGGATATTCATCGTTACGATCCTCCTCGGCTTCCCCATCTGCTTCACGCTCGTCGCCATGGGCGTGATGTTCGGCTACTACGCCTATTTCGATGCGGCCCGCATGGGCCTGCTCAAGGCAGACGGCCTTGGCCAGACCATCGAGGCGCTGCTAAACAATCAGATCTTCGACTTGCTCGTGAACCAGACCTATTCGGTCATGGCCAACGACGTGCTGACGGCCGTGCCCCTCTTCCTGTTCATGGGCTACATTGTCGAGCGCGCCAACATCGTCGATCGCCTTTTCCAGACGCTTTATGTGGCGACCAGCAGGCTGCCCGGCTCCATGGCCATCGCCGCGCTTGCGACCTGCGCCATGTTCGCGACCGCCACTGGCATCATCGGCGCGGTGGTGACACTGATGGGATTGCTTGCATTCCCGGCCATGTTGAAGGCGAAATACGACATCAGCTTCTCCGCGGGCGTCATCTGCGCGGGCGGCTGCCTGGGCATCCTCATTCCGCCCAGCATCATGCTGATCGTCTATTCCGCCACCACCAACGTGTCGGTGGTCGAGCTCTACGCCGGCGCTTTGATCCCCGGATTCATGCTGGCTGGACTGTACATGGTCTACGTGTTTGGCCGCGCCGTTCTTAATCCGCATCTGGCGCCCAAGCCGCGTCCGGAAGACCTGCCCAACCTGTCGCGCGGCGAATTGGCCGTTCTCATGATGACGTCCTTCTTCCCGCTGGCCTTCCTTATCTTCGCCGTTCTCGGCGCCATCCTGTTGGGTCTGGCCACGCCGTCGGAAGCCGCCTCCATGGGTGCCCTGGGCGGTATCTTTCTTGCCGTCAGCTATCGGCTGGATGCCATTCGCCGCGGCGCCGTTGCTCCCAACTGGTCCGGCAGCGTTTCGGGACCTCTGGACGGCATACTTTATTCGATCGGCTTCGGCGGTATCGTCGCCATACTTGCGCTGATCGTTTATGTGGCCGTGTGGAAGCTGTTCCAGATGTTCACTGGCACCAAGCTGCCGGATGAGCCTGGCACGGTGATCCAGCCCGGCCTGCTTCTTGGCATTGCCGCTGTCGTCGCGCTGCTGGTGCAATTCACCGGCGGGCGGCCGCCCTTGCTGGGCTGGCTGACGCCCAAGCTTCCGGCACTGAAGAAGGTCTATGTCTTCGCCGGCCGCGGTGGTCTTATCGGCCTCGCCGGCGGCGTCATCTACATGCTGATGTTCGGCGTACTCGGACTCAACGAGACGTTCTCTCGGCACGTCATCAGCCCCTATGGCTTCGACGTCGGTTTCGCCACCGGCCTCGTCGGCTACATGATGTGGAAGGTGAATGACCAGGAGCGCCTGCGGGAGTCGATCTACCTCACCGTGCGCACGTCGGCCATGGTCTGCTGGCTTTTCGTAGGTTCGTGGACCTTCTCCTCGGTGTTCTCCTATCTGGGCGGCGAACAGCTCATCAAGGAATTCGTGCTGTCGCTGGATCTGTCGCCGGTGATGTTCCTCATCCTCGCGCAGTTCATTATCTTCCTGCTTGGATGGCCGCTGGAATGGTCGGAAATCATCATCATCTTCATTCCGATCTTCTTGCCCATGCTCGGCCACTTCAACGTCGATCCGCTGTTCTTCGGCATCCTTGTTGCACTGAACCTGCAGACCTCGTTCCTGACTCCACCGATGGCCATGGCCTGCTACTACCTCAAGGGCGTCGCGCCGCCGCATGTGCAGCTGATGGACATCTTCCGGGGCGTCATGCCCTTCCTGTCGATGATCTTCCTGTGCATGATAATTTTGTACGTGTTCCCCGAAGTGGCGCTGTGGCTGCCCCGCGTGGTCTACGGCAACTGATGGACGGGAGAGTGTCGTGGATGCGCTCGCCAATGGCCTGAACCGACTCGGCGCACTCGAGACGGCGCGCAGGATTCGTGATGGCGAGACCACGTCGGTCAAGGTGGTCGAGGCTTGCCTGGAGCGTATCGCCGAACGCGAGCCGGTTGTCGGCGCCTGGGCCCACATCGACCCGGACTACGCCCGCGCCCAGGCCGCGCGCGCAGACGAGATGCGTGGCCTCGGTATTGGTACGGGACCGCTCCACGGCGTGCCGGTCGGCGTCAAGGACATCATCGACACGTCCGACTTTCCCACGGAATACGGCGCGCCGGCCCTCAAGGGCCGCCAGAGCGGCTCCGACGAGGCAGCCGTCGTCACCGCGCTGCGCGACGCGGGCGCCGTCATTATGGGCAAGACCGTGACCACCGAGATGGCGGTATTCCATCCCGGCAAGACGGCCAACCCGGTCGATCCCTCGCGCACGCCCGGCGGCTCCTCCAGCGGGTCTGCAGCCGCCGTCGCTGACGTAATGGTGCCCCTGGCGCTCGGCACACAGACCGCCGGATCGGTGATTCGCCCGGCAGCCTATTGCGGCGTCGTGGGATACAAGCCGACCTTCGGCCTGATTTCACGTCATGGAGTGCTCAACCAGTCGCCCGCGCTCGACACGGTCGGCTGCTTTGCGCGCAGCGTCGAGGATGTCGCTCTGCTCACCGATTGCCTGACCGCTTCCGATACGCGCGACCGCGACATGTGGCAGCGCAGCCGTCCGCGCCTGTGCGCCACTGCACTTGAGGAGCCTCCGGTCACGCCGCAATTCGCCTTCGTCAAGACGTCTGCCTGGGATCAGGCCGAAGACGTAACCAGGGCGGCTTTCTCCGAGCTTGCGGAAGCGCTGGGGGATCGCTGCGACGAATTCGAACTGCCGGAGATGTTCGCCCGCGGCTTTCCCTGGCAGCGGCAGCTGCAATGCGCCGACATCGCACGCAACTACGGCCCGATCATTGACGCCAGCCCCGACCAGTTCAGCGACAACCTTCGCGCCATGGCCAATGAAGGGCGCCGCGTTTCCGCGGTTGACTACAACACCGCGCGCGAGTTCCAGCACATCCTTAATTCCGGCCTTGAGGAGGTCTTCGATCGCTTCGACGCCATCATCACTCCGGCCGCCACCGGTCCCGCGCCCGTAGGCCTGTCCAGCACCGGCAGCCCCGTCTTCTGTTGCCTTTGGACATTTCTCGGCGTGCCGGCGGTGACATTGCCGCTGCTCGACGTGGACGGCTTGCCTCTTGGCGTGCAGTTGATCGGCGCCAGGCGCGACGACGCCCGTTTGCTGCGAACGGCGCGCTGGCTGGTGAAGCATCTGGGCGAGAGCGACGCCGGGCACTGACAACGCGAAAGGGACGATTCCGATGCAGGACAAGATACTCGTGACGATTGCCATAGTGGCGCTCATTCTGTTTTGCGGCCTTGTCATTGTCTTTGTGGCGGAGCCTGATCTCATCATCATCACGGCGCTCGTACTGCTTTTGGCGTTGAACGATTTCTGGATTTCCGTGTTCCGTCCCACCAGACCGACCGTGGCCGGCGAGACGACCCTGGAGCAGCGCCCCACCGGGGTTTCCGGAAAGACGCTCACCAGCGCCAAGGACAATTTCGCCGCCAAGGGATCGAAGAAGAAGGCCTGACCGGCTCTCCGGTCTTCTCCGTTCGGCACTGGTTCGCTGCCGGCAATTTTCTCTCAAGATCCGCCGCATGTGGTCACTCGAGATCATCGCGCTGATCGCTGCCGCCTTCTTCTTCGGCGGGCTGGTCAAGGGCGTTACGGGACTGGGCGTACCTGTCATCGTGCTCGCCTGCCTCGCCACCACCATCGGCTTGAAGGAGGCGATGGCCCTGCTGGTCGTCCCGGCCTTCGTCACCAATGTCTGGCAGGCGGTCGCGGGGCCCGACTTTCCCGGCATCTTCCGCCGGCTGTCGGGCCTGCTGCTGGCGTCGGTCCTTGGCATCTGGGCCGGTGTCAGCCTGCTTGCCAGCGCGCAGACAAGGCTGCTCGTTGGTGTTCTCGGGGCGATCCTGTTCGTCTATTCCCTGTTCAGCCTGCTGCGGCCGCAGATCGCGCCGCCCGGCCCGCGCCGCGAGATATGGCTCTCTCCCACGGTCGGTGTGCTTTCTGGATTCCTGTTCGGCCTCACCGGCAGTTACATGGTACCGGGCGTCGTCTATGTTCAGGCGCTCGGTCTGTCGCGTGACGGCTTCGTTCAGGCGCTTGGCATCGTCTTCTGCACAATTATGTTCGTGCTCGGGATTTCCATGTCCCGCTACGACATGATGACGACTGACCTCGCGCTCGCCTCGGCGGCCTGTCTGGCACCCATCACTGTCGGGATGCTGGCCGGCCAGCGCCTGCGCCACCTGATGCCCGAGCAGGCCTTTCGCAATTCTCTGTTCGCCTCCCTGTGCGTGGTCGGCATCTACATGATCGTGCGCGCGGCGGTATGACCCCGAAGGAACGCCTTGACTCTGCTCCGAATCCCGATTAGAACAAAACAAGAACATTTCTCCGGAGGGAACGGTGAAGTCTGCGCTTTCCGCCGGTGTGCGCTCCCCCCGCGAGCCCGCGCCGGCGTGTGTACCGCGTAACCCCAAGGCAGGCGGGGCCGGCCCCCGCACCCATCTGATCGAGCGTTTGCGCGCGTCCATCAGCGCTATCGAGCAGAACCCCGTGTCGATCCCGCGCCCCCCCGCGCATCCCGGCACAGGGGAGCCCGGCCCCGCCTGCCACCCCTCCCGATGGACCTTCGGCGCCCGCCCGGTCGATGCCGCCCTTCCCGGCGGACGGCTGGCCACCTCCGGCCTTCATGACATCCGTCCCGCCGCTCATGGAGACGGCCCCGCCGCGCTGGCATTCGCCCTGGCGCTTGCCGGGCGCCGGCTGTCCATGCACGGGGCTTCGCCGCTGCTGTTCTGGGGCTTCACCGCCGCCTCTGCGCACGAGACCGGCGCGCCCCACGGCCCCGGCCTCATCCGCTTCGGCGTCGATCCCGCCCATGTGCTGATGGCCGAGGTCCGCCGTGCCCGGGATCTCGCCTGGGCCGTGGAGGAGGCGCTGAAATCCCGCGCGCTCGGCGCCGTGCTCGCCCGCCTGCCGGACATGGCCGTCCTGCCACTGCGCCGGCTGACGCTCGCCGCCAGGGCCGGACGCACCCCATGCCTGCTGCTGCTGGATCACCACGCCGCCGCCCATGGCTTCGCGGACAGCCGCTGGCGGGTCACGGCGCTGCCGAGCGCGCCCCATCCCTTCGACGCCCGCGCGTCTGGCGCGCCGCGCTGGAAGATCGACCTCGAACGCTGCCGGGGAGGAACCGTCCCGCAGACATGGCAAGTGGAGTGGAGTGATGACGCGTATTGTTTCGCTATGGTTGCCCCAATGGCCGATAGAGCGGATGCGGCGCGAGAGCGCCGCGTCCTGTCCCGATGACGGCGCGCCCTTCGTCCTCGCACTTGCCGAGGGCAAGGCCCTGCGCATCAGCGCCGCCAGTCCGGCCGCGCTCGCTCTCGGCATCGAGCCTGGCCTTGGCCTCGCCGACGCCCGCGCCCGCTGCCCGCATCTGCTCTGCGCGCCGGCCGAGCCTGCTTCGGATGCCCATGCCCTGCTGAAGCTCGCGCGCTGGTGCGGCCGCTACGGCCCCGCCCTCAATCTTGACGGTCCCGACGGCCTGTGGATCGACGTCACCGGCGTGGCGCATCTCTTCGGCGGCGAGAAGGCGCTGCTGCGCGACCTGTGCGAGAGGCTCGCCCGCTTCGGCGTCACCGCCCGCGCCGGCCTCGCCGGCACCCGCGCCGCCGCCTGGGCGCTGGCGCGTTTCTCTGCGTCCCCCTCCATCGCCCCGCCGGGAGGACAGGTTGCCGCCCTTGCATCCCTGCCGGTGGAGGCATTGCGGCTGGCGCCCGATGAAGTCCGACTGCTGCGGCGTCTCGGCCTGAAGCGTATTGGCCAGCTTGCCACAATTCCCCGCGCCGGCCTGAAGCGGCGCTTCCCTTCCCGCGACGACTGCGAGGCCGTGCTGCTGCGCCTCGACCAGGCCATGGGCGTCCGCGCCGAGCCCGCCGCACCGCTTGCGCCTTCCCCCTTCCATTGCGTCCGCGCGGCCTTCCCCGACCCACTCATATCAAGCGAGGGCGTCAGCCATGCCGTCGCCGGGCTCGCCGACGACCTGTGCGCGGCGCTGGACAAGAGCGGGCTTGGCGCGCGCGCGGCCACGCTGACCCTGTGGCGCTGCGACGGCGGCACCGTGCAGTTGCGCGCCGGAGCCAGCGCCCCCAGCCGCGACGCCGGTCATCTCCTGCGCCTGTTTGCCGAGAGGCTCGCAAGCGCCGACCTGGGCGCGGGCGTAGACGTCATCGCCCTCGCCACCCAGGGTGTCGAACGGCTCGGCGCATCGCAGAAGATATTTCTCGAACGCGAGACCCGCCTTTCGGCCGCCCGCCTGATCGACCGGCTGTCGGCTCGGATCGGAGCGGCGCAGGTCTTCCGGCTGGAGCGGCGCGACAGCCACATCCCCGAGCGCGCCGTCACCCGCCGTTCCGCCATGCGCGGCGAGGCCAAGGGCGAGGCCATGCCTGCCGCCCCGCAGCGTCCGCTGCTGATGCTCGGCCGTCCCGAGCCCATCGCCGTCATCGCCGGCATTCCCGAAGGCCCGCCCTTGCGCTTCACCTGGCGGCGGCTGACCCGGTGCATCGTCCGCTGGCAGGGACCCGAGCGCATCGCGCCTGAATGGTGGCGCGAGATCGCCACCCGCAGACCCTCGCGACCGCGCGACTATTACCGGGTCGAGGACGAGCAAGGCGCGCGTTACTGGGTATTCCGCGACGGCCTATACCAGCGCCAGGGCGAGGACGGCCCGCCCGCCTGGTACGTTCACGGCCTGTGCGGCTGAGAGTCCTGACCGTCTTGTCTGTGCCCCCGTCATGCCCCGCTATGCCGAGCTGCACTGCGTCACCAACTTCTCCTTCCTGCGCGGCGGCAGCCATGGGGAGGAACTGGTGGCGCGGGCGAAGGCGCTGGGACTGGACGCCCTCGCCGTCACCGACGCCAACACGGTGGCAGGCGTCGTGCGCGCCCACCTTGCGGCAAAGGCACAGGGGCTGCAATTCATCCCCGCCGCCCGGCTCGACCCCAGGGACGCGCCCTCCCTGCTCGCCTATCCCACCGACCGCGCTGCCTGGGGCCGGCTCACCCGCCTGCTGACGCTTGGTCAGCGCCGCGCCGGGAAAGGCGATTGCGAGCTTTACCTCGACGACATCGCCGCCCATCCCGGCGGCCTGATCTTCATTGCCGTGCTGGACGGCAGAACCATCCCGCCTTCAGGCGGGCAAGCGCTCGCCCGCATCCGCCATGCGCTCCCCGGCGCACCGCTGCATCTGGCCGCCTCTCACCTCTACCGTAGCGACGACCGCGCCCGCATCGCCGCGCTCGCCGCCCTCGCCCGCGAGACCGGCATTCCCCTCGTCGCCACCGGCGACGTGCTCTATCACGCGCCGGAGCGCCGCCCCTTGCAGGACGTACTCACCTGCATCCGCGAGGGCTGCACCATTCATCAGGCAGGCCTGAAGCTGGAAGCCAATGCCGAGCGGCACTTGAAGGATGCTGCGGAGATGGCGCGCCTGTTCGAGGGTCACGAAGAGGCGCTGGAGCGCAGCATCGATATCGCCGGGAGTTGCCGCTTCTCCCTCGACGAGCTGGTCTACGAATACCCCGACGAGCCGGTCCCCCCAGGCAGGACCCCCCAGGGTCAGCTCGAGGAGATCACATGGCAGAGCGCCAGCTGGCGTTTTCCCCAAGGCATCCCCGACCATGTCGCCGTCACCCTGCGGCGCGAACTTCAATTGATCGCGGATCTGGACTACGCGCCCTATTTCCTTACCGTCCACGACATCGTGCAGTTCGCGAGGAGCTGCGGCATCCTCTGCCAGGGCCGCGGCTCCGCCGCCAACTCGGCCGTGTGCTACTGCCTCGGCATCACCAACGTTGACCCCACCGAGATCGACCTGCTGTTCGAGCGCTTCGTCAGC
>JAYZVT010000325.1:0-5313 GCA_036155355.1 Pseudomonadota bacterium | reverse complement strand
TTGCGTGCGGCGCGCTCGCTGGCGCGCTGCAGGGTTTCCAGCGCATCGCTGCGCGAAACGCCGGCCCAGATCGCGTGCGGCTTGCCGCGTCCGAATGATCCAAGGCCATCGAGCCTCAACTCGAACGGCGACAAACTGATGCGAGACAGGTTGGCAGCGAATTCGCGCGCGGTCAGGTCGTCCACGTCGCCTATGAACCGCAAGGTTATATGGTAGTTCTCCGGCTCGACCCAGCGCGCGCCGGGCAATGGAGCGCGCAAGCCGGACAGACGCTCTGCAAGACTTGCCGGAATCTCGATACCTGAAAACAGTCTGGGCATGGCTGCTCCTCGCCGGTACTGCCGCTGTTTTCAATGCCAATAGGCTACACAGTCAACCGGAGATCTTCGCTCCGCGTGTCAGGTAAACCGTCAGCCGCGCGGCCTGGCGGTCCGGGCCACTTTCACGCGGGCAATGAGCTTCTCCACGTCTGGCAGGATCGCCGCGACGATGGCATCCACGCCTCTGGCACTTGGATGCAATCCGTCGGGCAGGCTCATGTCCTTTTTCGTCATCGTGGCATCTAGGAAGAAGGGGTAGAGCAGCAAGCCGTGATTCTCGGCCAGTTCAGGATAGATGGCGTCGAAAGTGGCGGCATACTCCGGGCCGTAGTTGGGCGGCGCCTTCATGCCGGCCAGGAGGATATCCAGACCACGCTTCTTGAAGGCAAGAATCATCTTGTCGAGATTTTCTTTCGCCTGAATCGGATCAAGCGCGCGCAGCGCGTCGTTGGCGCCAAGCTCGAGGATCACGGCATCGGCCTTTGAAGGTGTAGCCCAGTCGAGGCGCGCAAGCCCACCGGCCGTGGTCTCTCCCGAAACGCCTGCATTCTGCACGATTACCTTGTACCCCTTTGCGCGCAGGGCCTTCTGCAAGCGGTCGGGAAAAGCTTCCCCCGGCTTGAGGCCATAGCCCGCTGTAAGGCTGTCGCCATAGGCGACGATCACAATGGTGTCATCCGCTTTGGCGGCTTGCACGAAAACCGTTAGAAGGATTGCCGTCAGGACTGCGTATAAGACCTGCAGGCCCTGCATCGCGTGGTGGCCCGCAGGGCCGAAGCGTCCCAGTTCAGCCTTACTCATCCGCTCACGTCCACTTCTCCGATGCCGCGTCCGGGATATATGAGATCCAGCAACAGCAAAAACCAGCGCAAAGCCCCTGGAAAGGCGAGGCCGGCCATCCGATTCGAAAATGTCTCGGTGACGCTGCCGAGCCTGGCGGGACCAGTTGAAATTCTCAAGAGCCTTTCGCTGGAGATCATGGAGGGCGAAGCCGTCGCGGTCACGGGGCCAAGCGGCTCGGGCAAGTCAACACTGCTCATGGTCGCCGCCGGCCTTGAGCAACCAAGCAAGGGCCGGGTTGTCGTCGCGGGTGAAGATCTCACCGGTCTTGGCGAGGACAGGCTCGCGGAATTGCGGGCGCGCCACATCGGCATTGTTTTCCAGTCGTTCCATCTCATTCCGACCATGACCGCGATCGAAAACATTGCGCTGCCGCTGGAGTTTCTGGGGCGCGCAGATGCCGCCAATGTCGCGGCGGAAGCGCTCGCCGACGTGGGTCTGAGCGCGCGGGCGCATCATTTTCCTGCGCAGCTTTCGGGCGGCGAGCAGCAGCGTGTGGCCATTGCTCGGGCCTTGGCGAGCAGACCGTCCATCCTGCTGGCCGACGAGCCAACCGGCAATCTGGACAGCGCCACGGGCGAGGACATCATCGATCTGCTGTTCGCACTGCAACGCAAGCGCGGCGCGACGCTACTACTTATCACCCACGATACAGCCCTGGCGGCGCGTTGCAGCCGGGCGGTCGCGCTGAAAGACGGACGCATCGCCAGCAGGCCCCAGCGTGCGCCTCGTGCCCGGGAAAGGGCATCTACGTGAGCGCGATCCCGGCTGAACATTCCGGAGGAAGCAGCTTGCGGGCGCCGTTGCCGCTGCGGCTGGCGATCAGGGAGCTGCGTTCGGGCCTTTCGGGTTTCACTGTTTTTGTCGCCTGCATCGCGCTCGGCGTCGCGGCGATCGCGGGCGTTGGATCACTGGCGCGCACACTGACGTTGAGCCTGGAGCGGCAGGGACAGGAAATCCTGGGCGGCGACATGTCGCTGTCGCTGGTGCATCGCCAGGCGACGGCCGAAGAGCGCGCGGCGATGGAGGCGGACGGGACTGTCAGCGAGATAGCGACATTGCGGGCGATGGCACGCAAAGTCAGTGACAAGCGCGCGGCCATGGTGCGACTTAAGGCGGCTGACGCGTCCTACCCGCTCTACGGCACGTTGCGTCTCAAGGGCGAGAGTGGCCCGATTGCGGCTGAGCAGGTGTTGACGCGCACGGGAACGGCGGTGGCCGAGCGGCTGCTATTGGAGCGGATCGGTGCGCGCATCGGCGATGTCGTGAAAGTGGGCGAAACCGAGATTCGTATTGTCGCCGAGATCGAAAAGGAGCCGGACCAGCTTTCCGGCAGGCCGACATTCGGGCCGCGCATGATCGTGTCGCAGGAGACGCTGCGCGCGACCCAATTGCTTCAGCCTGGCAGTCTCGTCAACTGGCACTACCGGCTGCGGCTGCCCGAAGGCGCGGATGCGCGGCGGCTCGATCGCCTAAAGACGGAGTTCGCGGCGCGCTTCCCTGAGTCGGGTTTCCAGATTCGCGACCGCAGCAATCCGGCCCCAAGGCTGGAGCGGATGGCCGCGCGCTTTGGTCAGTTTCTGACGCTCGCCGGCATTACAACGCTGATGATCGGGGGCGTCGGTGTCGCCAACGCCGTTGCCGCCTATCTGGAAAGGAAGCGTGGCGCCATAGCCACATTCAAGTGCCTGGGAGCGAGTGGCTCGCTGGTGTTCCGGGTTTATCTGGCGGAAGTGCTTATGCTGGCGCTTGCGGGCGTTGCCATTGGCCTTGTGGCTGGGAGCCTGCTGCCCCTGGCGGTGGCGAAAGTCGCGGAAGGCGCGCTGCCGGTCGCACTTGCTGTCGAGCTGCAGCCAGGTGCACTGGCGCTTGCCGCACTTTACGGGCTGCTGACGGCGCTGCTGTTCGTCTTGTGGCCGCTTGGCCGCGCGCGAGACCTGCCACCGGCGCTGCTGTTCCGTCAAGGCGTCTCGGCGGAAGCATCGCGCCCGCATCGCCGCTATCTTGCTGGCTCGGCCGTATGCGCGGCCGGCATTGTTTTGGTCGCGGTGGCGACGGCGCAGGACCGGCTGCTGGCATTCCTCGCCTGTCTCGGCATCGCGGCGGCGCTGCTGCTGTTTCTCGGTCTCGGCATGGCAATGCGCCGACTGGCCGCGCGGCTTCCCGCCGCGCGCCATGCGGCTCTTTCGCTTGCAAGAGCCAGCCTTGCCGGGCCGGCCGGCCTGACGAGGCCGGTGGCTCTGTCGCTCGGCGCGGGGCTTACGGTTCTGGTCGCGGTTTCGCTGGTGGACCGGTCGCTGATCGCGGAATTCGACACGCGCCTGCCGATCGACGCGCCCGACTATTTCGTGCTCGACGTTCCGCGCGAACGCATAGGCGAGTTCCGGGAGATCGTGCATGACCGCGAGCCGGATGCGCGCATCGACGAGGCGCCAATGTTGCGGGGCCGCATTGTCAAGGTGAAGGACACACCTGCAAGCGAAATCAAGCCGCCGGCGAATATCGCCTGGGTCCTCGACGGCGACAGGGGTCTCACCTATTCCGACTTCCTTCCCGAAGGCTCCCGGCTGGTGGCGGGCGAGTGGTGGAGCAAGGGACATGACGGCGAGCCGCTGGTGTCTTTCGAGAAGGAGATTGCCGACGGACTTGGATTGACAATCGGCGACCATGTGACAATCAACGTGCTGGGGAGGAACCTGACCGCGCGCATCGCCAACCTGCGCTCGGTGGACTGGGAGTCGCTATCGATCAATTTTGTCATGGTGTTTTCTCCAAACGCACTGAACAAGGCGCCGCACAACTTCCTCGCCACGCTGACTCTTCCCGCCGAGGCAGGCGCGAAGCGTGAGGCGCAGGTGATCCAGGAAGTTGCCGACCGTTTCCCGTCCTCCTCGGCCATGCGCGTGCGTGACGCACTCGATACGATCCGCGCCATCTCCGAAAAAGTCATGATCGCGGTTCGGGCGGCGGGCGCGCTGACACTGGTCATGGGCGCGCTGGTTCTTGCTGGCGCGATGACCGCGGCACACCGCCGCCGGGTGCGCGACGCGGTGATATTCAAAACCCTGGGCGCCACCCGTGGGCGTCTGGTAGTGGCGCATCTGGCGGAATATGGCGCACTGGCGCTGATGACGGGTGCGGCAGCGGCGTTGCTCGGCACCCTCGCGGCGTGGCTGATCGTGACGCTGGCCATGGAAGCGGGCTTTGCCTTTTCGCTTGCGGCGGTGCTCCAGTCCATCGGGCTAGCCACGGCGACGGTGCTGCTTTTCGGTGCCATTGGTACATGGCGGGTGCTGGGTACCGGAGCGGCGGCAGAATTGCGACGGGCATGAGGGCGGTAACAAGGTAAACGCGGGCCACGGGCTGCCCGACATCGGGACTTGCGGTGGGGCAGGGTTGTCCCCATATTAAAATCCAAAGCGCGCGGTATCCGGGACAAGGAACGGCCCGCGCAGAAAATTGAGGAAATCCGGGGGTTCCGGATTAATGACAGTCCAGAAAGAGGATCCAGGAATGGCGGACTTAAACAGGCAGGTTCATGGTCGCCCCACGACCCTCGGACGTACCGAAGCGTATGTCGATGAGGGTCTGCGGTCATACATGCTCCGCGTCTACAACTACATGGCGTCGGGCGTCGGCATCACCGGCATCGTCGCCTATCTCACCTTCATGTTTGCCGTGGAGCAGACCGGGGCAGGCGCGCAGCTGACCGCCTTCGGGACGTTCCTGTTCACCAGCCCGTTCAAGTGGGTTGTGATGCTGGCGCCGCTGGGCATGGTGTTCCTGCTGTCGGCGCGTATCGGCAGCATGACCACATCCGGCGCGCAGACCGCCTTCTGGGTGTTCGCTGGCCTGATGGGGCTGTCGCTGGCGTCGATTTTCCTCGTGTACGCCCATGGCTCGATTGCGCGCGTGTTCTTCATCACCGCGGCCGCGTTTGGCGGGCTGAGCCTGTATGGCTACACCACGAAGAAGGACCTGTCGGGCTGGGGCTCGTTCCTCATCATGGGCCTGATCGGCATCATTCTCGCCTCGATCGTCAACATCTTCCTGGCCTCTTCGGCGCTGCAGTTCGCAGTGTCGGTAATCGGCGTGCTGGTGTTCGCGGGCCTCACCGCCTACGACACGCAGCGGATCAAGGAGATGTATTTCG
>JAYZVT010000324.1:0-4025 GCA_036155355.1 Pseudomonadota bacterium | reverse complement strand
TTCCGTACCGAGCCAGCCGGCGGTCACTTCAGCGAGCGCGCCGCGAATTGCCTCGTGCTCAACCCGATCAATCGCCTCGCTGGCGAAGGCCAGCACCAACAGCGCACGCGCCTCGGTCTCACTTATGCCGCGTGCGCGCAGGTAGAAAAGGAGATCCTCGTCGATCTGTCCCGCCGTCGAGCCGTGACCGCAGGCCACGTCGTCGGCATAAATCTCCAGTTCGGGTTTCGAATCGAATTCGGCCGCCTCCGACAGCAGCAGCGCCTGCGCCATCTGGTGCCCATCTGACTTCTGCGCGTCCGGGCGAACGATGGCCTTGCACTGGATGACCACCCTTGCGTCTCCATCCAGCACCGCTTTGGTGTGCTCCCGGCTCTCACAGCCCGGCACCGCATGATCGATGACCATGGTGGTGTCGCTATGCTGTTTGCCGCGCGCAAGCACGGTGCCGCTCACATGCGACAAAGCTCCCTCGCCCGCGAAACGCACGAATATCTGGCTGCGGGCGAGCGCCGATCCCGCAGAAAGCTGGAAGCCGCGATACCGGGCTTCCTCGCCAATTTCCACCATCCAGTTGCCCAGGTGCGCCGCGCCTGAACTTTCGTTCTGGAATTTCACATGCTCCACGCCCGCGTCCTTGCCGAGCGACAGCTCGGTGACGGCGGTGCGCTGCAAGGGCTTGCCCGAGGCCGACACGAAGCTCTCCACCAACGTCAGCGATGCGCCCTCGCCTACACTGACCACGCTGCGCGTGGCCAGGCTCGCAGGCGCATTGGCGGCATGGACATGCACGATATGCACTGGCTTAGTGAGGCTCACCTTATCGGCCACGCGCAAGGCGATGCCGCCGCTGAGGAACGCCATGTTCAGCGCCGCGACCGGATCGCTCTCCTGCGGATTAACCTTGCCGAGGAGCTTCGGCAGCCAGGAGGGCGGCGCGTTGAGCGCGTCGGTCAACGCCAGCACCTCGACCCTGTCTGCGAAACCGGACATGTCGGAAAGCTCCGGCCGGAACTTGCCATCCACGATCACCAGCCTTTGGCAGTCGATGCCTGCCATCGCGGCGCCCAGCGCCTTGTCGATCGCCTGGGGCGTCACCGCCTCGCCGACAACCGGCGCCGGAGGATAGGCCTCAGCCAGCAGCGCGCGCAGGTCGGTGTATTTCCACTCCTCGACCCGACGGTGCGGCAGGCCCGCTGCCGCGTAGCTTGCCCACGCCTGCTGGCGCGCGGACTTGACCGCCGCGTTCCCCGGCAACGCATCAAGAGCGGCGGAAAACTGCTCGGCGATGGCCTGTTCGGCACGCGTTCTCAAAGCTTCAACGGCCATGTCGGTGCTCCTCAGGCCGCCTGCTCGCCATATTCGGCATAGCCGCTCTTCTCCAGTTCGAGCGCCAGCTCCTTGCCGCCTGACCGGACGATGCGGCCGCGCGACAGCACATGCACCCGGTCGGGCACGATGTAGTCCAGCAGCCGCTGGTAATGCGTGATGACCAGCATGGCGCGCTTGGGGCCGCGCAGGGCATTGACGCCTTCCGACACAATCCGCACCGCGTCGATGTCGAGGCCGGAATCCGTCTCGTCCAGAACGCACAGGCTGGGCTCCAGCAGCGCCATCTGCAGGATCTCGTGGCGCTTCTTCTCACCGCCGGAGAAACCAACATTGAGCGGGCGCTTGAGCATGTCCGGATTGATCTGCAGGTCGGCCGCCTTCTGCTTCACCACCTTGAGGAACTCCGGCGTGGTCAGTTCGGCCTGCCCGCGCGCCTTGTTCACCGCGTTGAGCGCCGTGCGCAGGAAAGTCATGGTGGCCACGCCCGGAATCTCGATCGGGTACTGGAACGCCAGGAACACACCCGCGGCAACCCGCTCGTCAGGCTCCATCTCCAGCAGGTCCTTGCCCTCCCAGGTAATCGAGCCTTCGGTGATCTCGTAGTCCTCCTTGCCGGCGAGCACATAAGACAGCGTGGACTTGCCCGAACCGTTCGGGCCCATCACCGCATGCACCTCGCCCTTGGGGATGGTCAGGTCGATGCCACGCAGGATCTCGGTCCCGTCCTCGGCGATCTTGGCGTGTAGATTCTTTATTTCCAGCATTAATCGATCTCTTTATCTTGTTGATTTATATCGTTTATATAGTTTCGTCAGCCGACCGAACCTTCGAGGCTGATGCCGATGAGCCGCTGCGTCTCGGCCATGAATTCCATGGGCAGCTTCTGCAGCACGTCGCGGACGAAGCCATTGACGATCAGCGCCACCGCTTCCTCCTCGTTCATGCCGCGCGCCAGGCAGTAGAACATCTGGTCGTCGGAGATCTTCGAGGTGGTCGCCTCGTGTTCGAAGGTGGCGCTCGAGTTCTTGGCCTCGATGTAGGGCACAGTATGTGCGCCGCACTTGTCGCCGATGAGCAGTGAATCGCAGGCGGTGAAGTTGCGCGCGCCTGTCGCCCGGCGGTGCGCCGAGACCAGTCCGCGATAAGTGTTCTGCGAATGGCCCGCGGCGATGCCCTTGGAGATGATGCGGCTGGATGTGTTCTTGCCCAGGTGGATCATCTTGGTGCCCGAGTCTACCTGCTGGTAGCCGTTCGAGATGGCGATGGAATAGAACTCGCCGATCGAGTTGTCGCCGCGCAGGATGCAGCTCGGATACTTCCAGGTGATGGCGGAGCCGGTCTCCACCTGCGTCCAGGAGATCTTCGAATTCTTGCCCCGGCAGTCGCCGCGCTTGGTGACGAAATTGTAGACGCCGCCCTTGCCTTCCTTGTCGCCCGGATACCAGTTCTGCACGGTCGAGTATTTGATCTCCGCGTCGTCGAGCGCCACCAGCTCCACTACTGCGGCGTGAAGCTGGTTCTCGTCGCGCATGGGCGCGGTGCAGCCTTCCAGGTAGCTTACATAGGCGCCCTTGTCGGCGATGATGAGCGTACGCTCGAACTGGCCGGTCTGCTTCTCGTTGATGCGGAAATAGGTGCTCAGTTCCATCGGGCAGCGCACCCCTTCCGGCACATAGACGAATGAGCCGTCGGAGAACACCGCCGAGTTCAGCGTGGCGAAGAAATTGTCAGACGTCGGCACCACCGATCCCAGATACTTCTTTACCAGGTCGGGATGCTCGCGCAGTGCTTCGGAGATTGAGCAGAAGATGACGCCGGCCTTGGCCAGCTCCTTCTTGAAGGTGGTCACGACCGACACGGAATCGAATACTGCGTCGATGGCCACTTTGCCGTATGGCGCCGTGGCTTCGGCCTCGTCCAGCCCGCTCGGTTCGCCCTGCTTGCGCACGCCAGCGAGGATCTCCTGCTCCTTCAGCGGTATGCCGAGCTTCGCGTAGGTGCGCAGAAGTTCCGGATCGACCTCGTCGAGACTCTTGGGCCCCTCCGTACCCTTAGGCGCGGAATAGTAGTAAAGGTCCTGGTAATCGATCCTGGGATAGTGAACCTTGGCCCAGTTTGGCTCGTCCATGGTCAGCCAGCGCCGATAGGCTCCGAGCCGCCACTCGAGCATCCATTCCGGCTCGCCCTTCTTCTCCGAAATGAACCGGACAATGTCCTCGCTAAGACCCTTGGGGGCCTTCACCGATTCAATCTCGGTCTCGAAGCCGTATTTGTACTTGTCTACGTCGATTTCCTTGACGTGCTCGACGGTCTCGCGAACTGCTGGCATTGCTGTGTTTTCCGTTCTTTCTTCTCGTTCTTCTCGATTCCACTTCGATCTCAGGCGACGGCGCGCTGTTCCTGCTGCGACAGGATCGCCCGCCAGGCCTTCAGGAACGCGTCAACATCCGCCTCCTGCGAATCCCACCCCAGGCTGACCCGGAAGGTGCTTTCCACCAGTTCGTCAGGCGCGTTGGTCGCCTTGAGCACATGGCTGCGCGTTGCCTTGCCTGACGAGCAGGCCGACCCGGCACTTACCGCGATGCCGGCGAGGTCGAAGGCGATGACAAGCGTCTCGGCCTTGGCGCCAGGCAGCGCCAGCGCTGTCGTGTTCGGCAGCCGTCGCGGCGTGCGGCAAAAGGCATTGGCCTTGT
>JAYZVT010000323.1:0-3455 GCA_036155355.1 Pseudomonadota bacterium | reverse complement strand
TCGACAGTGATGACGCCGGTGGTAGAGGGCCGGACGGCTGCGTCTTTCCCGGCTCGTCCCGCCTCACTCACTCATAGCGCTCCGGCAAGGCCTGCTCGTCGGCCAGATCGGAGAAGCGAGTCAGCATTCCCTCGAACTGCAGCTCAACGGTACCGGTCGGTCCGTGGCGCTGCTTGCCGATGATGATTTCCGCCTTGCCATGGGCGCGCTCCATCTTCTGCACCCAATCGGCGAACTTCTCGTCACCTTCATTGGGCTTGGTGCGCTCAAGGTAATATTCCTCGCGGAAGACGAACATAACCACGTCGGCATCCTGCTCGATGGACCCCGACTCGCGCAGGTCGGACAGCTGTGGGCGCTTGTCGTCCCGGTTTTCCACCTGGCGGGAGAGCTGGGAGAGGGCGACGATAGGGACATTCAGCTCCTTCGCTAGAGCCTTGAGGCTGGTGGTGATCTCGGAAATTTCCTGCACCCGGCCCTCAGATGCGCGGCGGGAGGAACCGCTCAACAACTGCAGATAGTCGATGATAACGAGGTCGAGGCCATGCTGGCGCTTGAGCCGCCGGGCGCGGGCAGCAAGCTGGGCGACAGTGATGCCGCCGGTCTGGTCAATATAAAGAGGGATGCGCTCCATTTCGCGGGCAACGTCAACGAGGCGATCAAAGTCCTCCTTCTGGATGTCGCCGCGACGAATCCTAGAAGACGGAATGCCCGACTGCTCCGACATGATACGGGTGGCAAGCTGCTCTGCGGACATCTCCAGCGAGAACAGCCCGACGACGGCGCCGTCCACAGTCTTGGTGCTGCCGTCGAGTTGCGGTTCGGACCTGTGCTTGCGCGCCACATGGTAGGCGATGTTGGTGGCGAGCGCCGATTTGCCCATGGCAGGGCGTCCGGCGATGATGACTAGGTCCGATGCCTGCAGCCCGCCCATCTGCATGTCGAGGCGCTTGAAGCCGGTGGCGATGCCAGAGAGATGGCCATCGCGCTGGAATGCATTGGCAGCCATGTCGATGGCGCTCTTGAGAGCGCTGACAAACGGTTCAAACCCGGAGCCGTATTTGCCGGTTTCAGCCAGTTCGTATAAGCGCTGCTCGGCATCTTCTATCTGGCGCGCGGGCGGCGCGTCGATTTCGGCGTCGAAGGCGGTGTTGACCATGTCCTCGCCGATATGGATGAGGTCGCGGCGGATGGCGAGGTCGTAGATCGTGCGGCCATAGTCTTCGGCGTTGATTATGGTGGTGGCGTTGGCGGCCAGCCGGCCGAGATACTGGGCGACGCTGAGATCGCCGATCGGTTCTTCCTTGTCGAAGAAGGTCTTCAGCGTGATCGGCGTGGCACGCTTGCCCGCCATGATGAGGCGCGTCGCGGTGTCATAGATGCGTCCATGCAGCGGATCAAAGAAATGCCGCGCCGACAGGAAGCCGGAGACGCGGTCGGCCGCATCGTTGTTGACGAGGATGGCTCCGAGCAAGGCCTGTTCTGCCTCGATGTTGTGGGGCGGGTTGCGCCACTGGGCGGCAGCACTTTGCGGCTGTTCGGTGCGGAGGGACTGGGGCATCGGCATGGCGCGAAATTAGTCGATTTTGGCAAGCGCGGAAGACGCGTCGCGGGCGAATCGAAAACTATACCCGTTATACACAGGGCAATTGGTTGGCTGAAAAAAGGCGTTGCGGTGTGTTCTATTCGCCAGCCATGCGCGGGATTTCCGCAATGGCGCTGTCGCGGCGGCGCAGAGCCTCTTCCTCGGCGAACATGTAGTCGCGGCGCAGCGGCAGCACCTTCTGGTTGCGCACGAGCTGAATCTGGAAAACCATCATGTTCTGGTAGCGGAAAGCGGTTTCGGAGGCCGCCAGGTAGAACTCCCACATGCGGCAGAAGCGTTCTCCGCGCAGGGCGGCCGCCTTTTCGCGTTTTGCCTGGAAACGCATACGCCAGATGCGCAGTGTATCAGCATAATGAAGGCGTAGAATTTCCACGTCCGCCACCAGCAGATGCGACTTCTCGATGGCAGGGAAAACTTCGCTCAGTGCGGGTATGTAGCCGCCGGGGAAGATATAGCGCGCAATGAACGCGTTGGTGGCAGCAGGTCCGTCGAAGCGGCCAATGGAATGCAGGAGCGCCACGCCATCGTCAGCGAGCAAGTCATGGACCTTCTTGAAGAAGTCCTGGTAGTAGCCGATGCCCACATGTTCGAACATGCCGACCGACACGATGCGGTTGAAGCGACCACTGATCTGGCGGTAATCGAGAGGTTCGAACGACACTTTTCTGGCAAGGCCGAGCTTCGTGGCGCGGCGGCGTGAGCCCTTCAGCTGCTCTTCGGACAACGTCACGCCGGTTACGTTCACGTCCGCGCAGCGCGCCAGATACAGTGCGAGTCCGCCCCAGCCTGACCCTATGTCGAGCACGCTGTCGCCCGGCCGCAGTCTGAGCTTGGAGGCGATGTGCCGCTTCTTGGCGAACTGGGCTTGCTCAAGCTCCTGGCCATCCTCCTCGAAATAGGCACATGAATACTGATGGTCAGGATCGAGGAAGAGATCGTAGATGGCGCCGTCGATGTCGTAGTGGGTGCGGACGTTCCTGCGCGCGCGGGCAATGCGGTTGAACTGGCTGATGCGACGTGTCAGTCGGCGGACCACGTCCAGGAGTTTGATCCAGCGGACCGGGGCGTAGCCCGAGCTGTGGCGCAGGACAAGCTTGAGGAATTGATAGATGTTGCCGCGTTCGACAATGAAGCGGCCGTCCATATAGGCTTCGCCGAGAACCAGACCTGGGTCGAGCGCCAGCTGCCATTCCAGCCGGCGGTCGGCGAAGCGGACCACAACCGGAGTGCCGCTGCCGTCGCCGAATCGACAAGCGCGTCCCTTGGCGTCCAGGACCGTCAGATCGCCAGTCTGGACGCAATTCTCGAAGATGTGCCGCAACGGCCCGAACATTGGCGCGCCTCCGGGGACCGCTGGGCGGCCCTCTTATCAAGGAACACCTGCCACCGTCGGTTCCTCGCCGGATCGGCGGCGGAATGGGCGAATTAAATCACTTCGGCGGGCAACTTACAACTTTAGTCTAATGTGGTCGGTGGGACGGGCCAGCCGATCCATTGGCCGGCCCGACTATTTTCCAAGCTATTCAGACTTTGCCTCGGGTGCGGCCTCGTCACCGGCCTCTTTCTCACCATCTCCCTCGGAAAGCTGCTCGCGAGCCTCGTCGGCCAGTTCGGCGCGCTCGAACAGCGCTTCGGCGTCGGCGAGGGCCTGCTCGGCCTCGCTGCGGGGAACGGTGACGTCCTCGCCGCGCGCCTGGCGCTCGGCTTCGTCTTCGGAGCGGGCGACATTGACGGTCACGCTCGAGACGACCTCAGGATGCAGGCCGACACGGACCTTGTGCAGCCCCAGCATCTTGATCGGCGTGTCGAGCAGGATCTGGCGGCGTTCGACAGTGAAGCCGGCCTGGGT
>JAYZVT010000322.1:0-7886 GCA_036155355.1 Pseudomonadota bacterium | reverse complement strand
TCCACATAGGCCAGCAATTCGTTCAAAACGGTCTTGATGCCGAACAGGGCGCCGGCCGCGCCCGCCTCGCTCCAGGGAATGCCGATCAGCCAGGCGAGCGGCGCAAACAGCCAGCCGAAAACCTGCTGCACCGTCACCTTGACGCCAGCCATGCCGCCGATGCCCGCCAGTATGGAATTGGCGAGGGCGACGAGGGACACCATGACCACCAGCATGGCGGTGACATAGGCGAGCAGCCGCAGGCCATCGACCGTTGCCTGCGCGACGGCGTCCATCACCGTCACCGTCTCGTCTTCCACTGCCATCTCGACCGCGCCGGGAGATACATCTTCCGTTCCGGGGACCATCAGCCGCGCCACCATCAGTGCGGCGGGAGCGCTCATGACCGAGGCGGCGAGGATGTGTCCCGCCGCGCCAGGCAGAACGGAATCGAGGAGGCTGGCATAGAGCGCCATGACCGTGCCCGCCACCGTGGCCATGCCGGCGGTCATGGTGGCGAAAAGATCGGCGCGGCTCATGCCGGCGAGATAGGGGCGGATCAGCAGCGGGGCGTCCACCATGCCGACGAAGATGTTGGCGGCGGTGGCGGTGCCGAGCGGTCCGCCGATGCCGAAGGAACGCCGCAGCGCCCAGGCAAAGGCGGCGACGACGCGCTGGAGGATGCCCCAGTGGTAAAGCAGGCGCGACAGCACGCACATGAACAGGATCATGGGCAAGGCCTGGAAGGCGAGGATGAAGCCATGCTTGGGCTCCATCGCAGTGAAAGGGGGCGGCCCACCGGCCAGGTAGCCGAAGACGAACTGCATTCCCTCAAGCGTCGCCGATTGCACCGCCCGGACGGCAGCGGCCAACGCGTCGAACAGGTAACGGGATTGCGGTACGCCCAGCAGCAGCGCGGCGATGGCCGCCTGCATGGCCAGCGCCACGGCGACGAGGCGCAAGCCCGGCATCAGGCCGATGGCCCGCCGGTCCTCCGACAGCGCCCATGCGAGGGCCGGGATCGCGGCCATGCCGAGCAGGCTCTGCAGGAACTCGCCCATAGGCAAGCCTTGGCCGGTTGCGCCGTGAATGGCAAGCTCGGATGCGGCTACCTTACTGCCGCAGTCCCGCGCGCCTTCCACTCGTCATAGGTCGCCATGCGTAAGCCCAGCCGCGCGTAATCCACCGCATAGTAGCCGCCGTCCGTCGTTATGACGGCGTCGCGTGTGTCTTCGCGTGAGAGCAGGTCCTGCGCCATGACGCCGACATGCACCGTGTCGTCCCACAAATAGCGAAAGGCGTAGATGCGGGTGCCGTCGTCGAGCACGGCGAGTTGCTCGATGTCACGCTTCACGCGGCGGTCGGACAGATTCACGCAGCCGCCGGGCGTCGCAATCTGGCCGGGGCCGCACTGGGGCAGGCCGCAACCTCCCGTGGGAAGCTTCACCAAACCACCGGGGCAGCCTGACCCCTTGACGATCGGCGGCGGCGGTGGAGGAGGTGGAGGCGCGTCCGGCCCCTTGGTCACGCAGGCCGAGCCATTCCAGATCTGCCCCGCGCCACAGGTCGGCTTGACCTGCTTGATAATCGGCGGCGGGGGAGGTGGCGGAGGAGGAGGCGTCGTCACCTGTTTGACGATCGGCGGCGGCGGTGGCGGAGGTGGCGCACTGGCGACACAGGCCGCGCCCGTGAAGGTCTGTCCGGCCGGGCAGACGCACTTGTTGCCTTGCCGGATGCGTCCGCCCGAGCAGCCGCCCGGTGCGCCGAGGATCTGCGGGATCACCTGCTGGATCGTCGGCTGCGTCGTCTGGGGCGTGACCACTGCGACGCAGTTACCGCCCTGCAGCACGGTGTTCTGCGGACAGAAGCAGCGATTGTTCACCACGCGTCCGCCGTTACACAGGACGATAAACTGCGTACCGTTTTGAGTCTGCGGCGGCCGGCCGGTGAATTGCGGCGCACCGCCGCCGCCCTGTGGAGGCCTGCCACCGGTCTGCGGCTGATTGCCGGTCAGTCCCTGGATAATTCCCGGAAGAGCAAATATCGGCGCCACGTTCTGGGCGACACAGGAGTTGCCGACGCGGGTCTGGCCTGGCGGGCAGCCAAAGCCGCCTCCGCGAGGCGGGCGGCCGGCGAAGACAGGATCGTTCTCCTTCACGCAGCGGCTGCCGACGCGCACGCTGTCGCCGGGGCAGTCGTCGAAGGCGACATTGCAGCGGCCGTTGTACCAGAAAGGCCGGTTGCCGGGGCAGATGCAGAGCTTGCGTGTGCGGTCAAAGACGCGGCCGCCGGTGCAATTGGTTGCCAGGCGCGGCAAGCAGCTCCGGCCGGTCCAGATGGGCTCGTCGGGCGGGCAGGTGCAGCCCTGCGGGCCGGGGAACTGGCCGCGCGGGCAGGATGGCACCGGCGGTCCGGCATTGGCGACGGGTGCGCCAAAGACGGCGGAGCCTGCACAGGCCGCATCATTACCCGGATCGGCGTCGCCGTCCCCCGGTTGGGTGAACAGGGCGATCAGCAGCGGCAGATCGACTTCGCCGGAAGGCTGCATCCCGGCCTGGGTCTGGAAGTTGCGCAAGGCATTGAGCGTCTGAGGCCCCGCCTGCCCGTCAGGGGCGCCAGCGTTGAAGCCGCGGGCATTCAGCGCCTGTTGCACGTCGCGAACGCCAGTGGCGGAGGGAGCGCCGCCCCAGGAAATCTGCGCGCAGCTGTTGACGCCGCCGCCGGAATTTCCGGGCAGATTGAATGTGAGGGACAGCGTCTGCGACTGGCCGGGCGCGATATTCGCATTCGGCAGGGTGCAAACCGCGCCGCCGCCCGCGCCCTGACAGAGCCAGGGTGCCGGGCCGGACGCGATGAGGTCTCCGCCGCCGGGCGCCAGCGCATTGGCGATGACGAGCTGGTCCCTGAAAGGCTTGCCGCCTTCATTCTTCACGGTGATGGTGTATCCGCAGGGAATGTTGCCGCCGCATCCGGCCTGGGCGGCGGTCTGGGACACGGACAGGTCGGCATCTCCTGCAGGCGGCGGCGTGACCGGCGGCTTGACCGCGGCGGAGGGAGCCGCTCCACCCGAAGATGATGGGGGGCCGTCGCTGGCGAGGCGTTTCACATAGGCGCGGGCGAGATCGGCGCGGAATCCGCTTGGATAGTTGTTGAGGAAGGCCTCCCAGGCTTCGATGGTGCCCAGCTCCTTGGCGGCGTCGAAGGCCTCCTTCTCCGACACGTCGCCGCCGGAGTCGCTCTGGCTCGGCGGGCCGGCCTGCGCCACCTTTGTGGACGAAACCGCATCCTCATAGGTGCGGCAGGCTCGAATGAAATTGCTGATGTTGCCGTGACCGTCGCGCAGTTCGAGCGTTCGCGCGTTCCGGCCGGGGACGAGATAGCTCACCGAATCCGCCGTCGTCAACACGCGCCACAGGGGGTCGTTGTTGTCGATATCCAGGTGAACCCCGGCGACGCCTGTTTCCTCGCCGATGCCTTGCACGGAGCCAGCCATCAGGTGATCGAAGCCGTCGCCGGAAAAGCGCAGATTAACCTGGTCGCCGTTCTTCTTCGGACCGACGTCGGCGCCAAAAGTGAGGCTGGCAAACTTCACCGACGTGCCGCTGCGTGCTTCGCATATACCCTGCACCCGGATTGCGTCGGTTTCCGGCACCCCATAGGTCAGGCGTGCGGTCATGCGCCCCTTGTTGTCGGGGTCGTTTCCTTCGCTGAACTGCCAGGCCATGTCGGCGGCAGACGCCGGAAGGAGTGCCGCTAGAATGACGAAGAGGACGGAAAGCGCGCAGGACCAAGCGCGCAGGCTCAGGTGGTCGCGACAATGCATGGCTGGACTCCCCAAGCCCTTGAAATTCCCCGGCAAGCAAGTCTCACCCGTAACCGTATCATGGGCAAGCGAAATCAAAGCCGAGGCGAGGCGCTCAGGGAAACTTGAAGGCTATAGCGAATAACTGCCGGGGTCCTGATCGAGGGTCGGATGAGACGACCAGACCACACTGCCAGTCAGAGCATTGCGGCAGCTAGTCGAGCGCCGGTGAATTTTGTCGCGACCTTCGAGGGTCATGCTGGCTGTTTCTTCTTCTTCCTTTCGGGCAATCCCGTGCGCTTGGTCTCGGCGAAATCCTCGAGCTGTTTCTCGGTCATGGACTCGTACATCTGACGGGACGCGCCTTTCAGGCTCGACTTCTTCGTTTCGCCGCGCTTGGCGGCCAGTGCGGCACCGGCCGCCTTCTGCTGGGCCTTAGACTTGGCAGGCATATTGCACCTCCGAACGGATCCGACGATCACTTTCAGTCTGACCCCGATTGAGAATATCCCAGCGGACGGCCGGTTCCATGGACAGTGATGAAGGGTCCAGGCAGATGCTTGGGTTGATCGCGGCAATGATCTATCTAGGCGCATGAATCGGTTGGGGCCGCGGAGGCAACAATGAAGAGACCGCAACGGGCGCAGGATTTCCTGCCCGACAGGCGTCATGCGCCCAAGGGCCATCCCAGGCCCGCACTAGGCAAGGTCGGCGTGCTGCTGCTCAATCTCGGTACCCCGGACGGCACCGACTACTGGTCGATGCGACGGTATCTCAAGGAGTTCCTGTCGGACCGGCGAGTGATCGAGGTGAACCCGGTCGCGTGGTGGTTCATCCTCAACGGGCCGGTGCTCACCAAGCGGCCGTTCTCCTCTGGAGAAGCCTATCGCTCCATCTGGAACACCGAGAAAGACGAGTCGCCGCTGAGGACGATCACCCGTTCCCAGGCACAAAAGTTGGCGAGAGTCTTCAAGAACAACACGGCGGTCGTGGTGGACTGGGCGATGCGCTACGGCAACCCGACCACACAGTCGCGCATCGAGGCGCTGAAGGCGCTGGGCTGCGACCGCATCCTGCTGTTCGCTCTCTATCCGCAATACGCGGCGGCCACGACGGCGACGGCTTACGACAAGGCGTTCGACGCGCTGAAGCAGATGCGCTGGCAGCCGGCAATCCGCACCGCGCCGCCCTATTACGACGATCCGGTCTACATCGATGCGCTTGCCGCCTCGCTGAAAAAGGAGCTGGCGAAACTGAAATGGAAGCCGGAGGTCATCCTCACCTCCTATCACGGGCTGCCACAGGAGTATTTCGACAAGGGCGACCCCTATCACTGCCAGTGCCAGAAGACGACCCGGCTGCTGCGCGAGAAGCTCAAGTGGAGCGAGGACTATCTGCGCGTCACATTCCAGTCGCGTTTCGGCAAGGCGGAGTGGCTGCAGCCCTATACGGACAAGACGGTCGAGGCTCTGGCAATGGAGGGGGTGAAGAATCTCGCCATCGTTACGCCGGGATTTGCGTCGGACTGCGTGGAAACACTGGAAGAGATTGCCGGCGAGAATGGCGACATCTTCCGGGAGCACGGGGGCGAGAAATTTGCCGCCATTCCCTGCCTGAACGATTCATCGGAAGGCATGAAGGTCATCGAAACCGTAGTGAAACGCGAACTTGGCGGCTGGCTATGAGCCAGCAGAGCGGCATTGGTTGACAAGACCTTACCGCGAACAATTCGCGGGACTTAACATCTCGTTTTCCGAATCCGCTGATCGTGACCTTCGTGCGTGCCCTGTAAATTTGCATCAGCGCGAACAGGGCGATGGTCGGAGGGAAATCAATGAAAAACTCAAATATATCGGATGGCCGCCGCCGCATGGCGCGCCTGACCCTGCGTCGCGGCGAGGTGCCCGCAGGCGTCGAGGAGATTTACAACCTGCTGCACGCGGCGCGCGATCTCGCTGAAAAGAACCAGCTGCATTTGGCCAGCTATTTCATAACAATGGCGCTTGTCGAAAGCCTGGAGAGCCTGGACAAGAAGGCCGCCTGACGCTACGCAGCGCCTTTCGCGGAAACTGTTGGCGGCCGGGCAACCGCGACAGTTGTCATATGATCCTGGGGCATCAATTCCCCACCCGAGCTTCGAGAATATTTGAGGTCGCCGCCGTCCTCGGCTATTGAGGGGCCGGCGCCGCGCCCCGAACCGGTGCGGTATGTTCTCGATAGATCCGTATATGCCCTCCAAGCCCGTCATCCGCATCTCCAGGCTGTCAAAGACCTATGCGTCGGGTTTTCAGGCGCTGAAGTCAGTTGATCTGGAAATCCGCAAAGGTGAGATCTTCGCGCTGCTCGGGCCGAACGGCGCGGGCAAGACCACGCTCATCAGCATCGTCTGCGGCATTGTCACCGCCTCGCAGGGCGCCGTGACAGTTGCGGGTCATGACATTGTGGATGGCTACCGCGCTGCGCGTTCGCTGATCGGGCTGGTGCCACAGGAGCTGACCACGGACGCATTCGAGTCGGTCTGGGCGACCGTGAACTTCACGCGCGGGCTGTTCGGCAAGAAGGCCGATCCGGCCTATGTGGAGAAGGTGCTGAAGGATCTCAGCCTGTGGGACAAGAAGGACAACCGCATCATGACGCTGTCAGGCGGTATGAAGCGGCGTGTGCTGATCGCCAAGGCGCTGGCGCATGAACCGCAGATCCTGTTCCTCGACGAGCCGACGGCCGGCGTGGATGTGGAGTTGCGCAAGGATATGTGGGACATCGTACGGCGGCTGCGCGCCTCCGGCGTGACCATCATCCTGACCACGCACTACATCGAGGAAGCCGAGGAGATGGCCGACCGCATCGGCGTCATAAACAACGGCGAGCTGATCCTGGTGGAGGAGAAGTCGGAACTGATGCGCAAGCTCGGCTCCAAGCAGCTCACGCTGCACCTGCAGAAGAAGCTGAGGGCGATACCTCGAAAATTGGCGGGACGGGGACTGCAGCTTGCCGACGGCGGCAATGAACTCATCTACACCTATGACACCATGGCCGAGCGCACGGGCATCACTACGCTGCTGAAGGATCTCAACGCAGCGGGCATCAAGTTCCGCGATCTCCAAACGACCCAGAGTTCGCTTGAGGAAATTTTCGTCAGCCTTGTGGGGTCACGCAAATGAACCTCACCGCCGTGCGCGCCATATACCGTTTCGAGATGGCCCGCTGGGGCCGGACGCTGATGCAGAGCATCATCTCGCCTGTGATCTCGACGTCGCTCTATTTCGTGGTGTTCGGCGCGGCGATCGGATCGCAGATCAGCCATATCGAGGGTATCGGCTACGGCTCCTTCATCGTGCCTGGCCTCATCATGCTGCTGCTCCTGACCCAGAGCGTGGCCAACGCCTCCTTCGGCATCTATTTCCCGCGCTTCACCGGCACCATCTATGAGATCCTGTCGGCGCCCATCTCGCCGCTGGAGATCGTGCTTGGATATGTTGGGGCCGCGGCCACGAAGTCGATCATCCTCGGTCTCATTATCCTTGCCACCGCGGGGCTGTTCGTGCCGATACAGATCGACCATCCGGTGTGGATGGCGGCGTTCCTGGTGCTGACGGCGCTTACCTTCAGCCTGCTCGGCTTCATCATCGGCATCTGGGCCGACGGCTGGGAGAAGCTGCAGATCGTCCCGGCGCTGATCGTCACGCCGCTGGCCTTTCTCGGTGGCAGCTTCTATTCCATCGAGATGCTGCCGCCGCTGTGGCAGAAGGTCACCCTGTTCAACCCGGTTGTCTACCTGATCAGCGGCTTCCGCTGGAGCTTCTACGGTGTCTCGGACATCAGCGTCGGCATCAGCCTGGCGATGATTCTCGGCTTCCTCGCCGCCTGCCTGCTGGCGGTGTGGTGGATCTTCAAGACCGGCTATCGCTTGAAGAACTGAGGACGGAAAGGCGGTTTCGCGGGCAGCGCAGGATTTCATCCTACCGGATCGGCTGATCAGCTCTCGGCATCCTGCACCGAGAGCCGCGGCTGGTGGATCAGAGCCCTTGAGGTAGGAAGCGGGTGGCCCCGCTTACATCATCGATTTTCTTGATGCGCAGGGCCTTGTGGCAGGTCTCATCGCGCG
>JAYZVT010000321.1:0-6662 GCA_036155355.1 Pseudomonadota bacterium | reverse complement strand
CAGCAGACATCCCTCGTCGTCGCCGTCTCGCTGTTCATTGCAGTCAAACGGCGGCTCGACGAGCTCAAGAAAGGCCGCATCGAGGACTACGCCGGGCGACTGATCGAGATCGAGAAAGAATCTCAGCAGGCCCGCTCGATACCGGAGTTGAACCGGTCAAAGGCCGAACTGACATCCATACTCGCTCGAGTCGTCGATGACATGCGCCACAAACGGGTCAATGCCGAGGGGCTGCAACTGTTCTCGTTCGTCTGGGAGTCGGTGAATTACACCGTCAATGACCACGAGGAGCAGCTAAGGCTCGGCCCTGGAACCACTCGCTCGATCGCAGGCCGCGCCAAGCGCGGACGCCGCTCCGCCCGCTAGGGCAGACACTGCCTCATGCGGCCAAAACCCCTGGTAGGTCCGCAAGCGTTTTCATGATCGCCTTGGGCGTGCCCGGCAGCCGCTCCGGCGGCTGGTTGAAGCGGTTGAGCCGCGCCACCTGGAAGCCGAAATGCGCCGCGGCATAGCCGTCCCAGGCATTGGCCGAGACGAAGCAGATCTGGCCGGGCTTCACGCCTATGCGGTCGACTGCCAACTGATAGACGGACGGGTCGGGCTTGAAAATGCCGGCATCCTCCACGGACAGCACTTCGTCCATCAGCGGAGCGATGCCGGAATGCTTTACCGCCGCCGAAAGCATCTTGGGCGAACCGTTGGACAGGATCCCGGTGGCATAGCCTTTTTCCTTCAGGCGCTTGAGCGTATCGACGGCGTCCGGATAGGCATCAAGGGTCATGTATAGCGCAAGCAGGTCCGTGCGCAGCGTCGCGTCATCGATACCGAAACTCGCCATGGCATAGTCGAGGGCGTCGGCCGTGACCTGTTCAAAATCCGCATGGGTGCGCATCAGGCTGCGCAGCCAGGTGTATTGCAGCTGCTTCATCCGCCACATGTCCGACATCGCCTGCGCCTTGTCACCGATACGGTCTGCCACCCGCGCCACGGGCGCATGTACATCGAATAGTGTACCGTAAGCGTCGAATACGCAGGCCTTTATCCCCTTGATGGGCGCCATCTGACCTGATCCTCCCGCTATGGTTATTATGTCCTGCGAACAGTAGCCCCGGTGACGCCATCGGTGTAATCCTGCTTTGGCGACATCACCTTTTCCGCGAAGGAACATCACGGTGGCGGCATTGCACGTAGCATATTTTGGTGACGGCCCGCAGGCGTCGTGACATGGACAAAACCATTGGCAACACGGGCGTACGCGCCTGCGTCGATCTCGGCGCCATCGAGGAACCGCTGCTGATCTGCGGCGGCGCCTATGGCAACCTGCAGGCGCTGGAAGCATTTCTGGAAACTGCCGCACGCATGGGCATTCCAGTCGGCCGAATTGTCCATACCGGAGACGCCGTGGCCTATTGCGGCGACCCCGAGGCCACGACGGTCTTGCTGCGGGATTCCGGGGTGCACTGCATCCAGGGAAATGTCGAGGAGAGCCTTTTCGCGGGAATGCCAGATTGCGGCTGCGGATTCGAGCCGGGCTCTGCCTGCGACCGGCTTTCCGACCAGTGGTTTGCCTTCGCCGATGCGCATATGAGCGCGGCGGCACGCCAGTGGATGGGCCGCCTGCCCCATTTTCTCACTTTCACCATGGCAGGAAGGCGCGTCCGCGTCCTTCATGGCGGTGCACGCGAGATCAATCGCTTTTATTTCGAGTCCACGCCCGAGAACGATCTCGTGGAGGAATTCGGCTTCACCGGCGCCGACGTCATCGTCGCGGGACACAGTGGCCTGCCCTTCACGCGCCAAGTCGGCGCGTGCCTTTGGCACAATTCGGGCGCGCTGGGCATGCCAGCGAACGATGGCACGCCGAGAGTGTGGTTCTCTCTGATGCAGCCGCACCGGGGTGGCATCTTGTTCCGGCACCTGCCGCTTGCCTACAATCATGCCGCCGCAAAAGCCCGGATGACCGAAGGTGGATTGCCCGAGGGTTATGTCCGCGCCATCGTGACAGGGCTGTGGCCGAGCCTGAGTATATTGCCCGAAGCTGAAAGAGCGCGCACGGGCATGGCCATCGCACCCCGCGAGCTGACCGTACTCCCGCTGGCAGAGTCGCCGGTCTCTTGAAGCCCGATTTGGTCAGAAGGGCATCGGCGCCCGCAGCGACCCCGCTAGCAGCACTAGGCCGATCGCGAGCACCAGCAGCGAGCCTGCCACTGCCGCTGCATCGTGTATGCCGTCGATCCACCGTGCATTGCCGCCAGCCAGGCGCACGGCCACCTGTCGCGAACCTGCGGCCAGCGCCGCGAGCAGGGAAACGGTGACGGCTGTCCCCAGCGCCATGGCGAATGTGGCGGCGACTCCAGTGACGAAAATGCCGTTGGCAAGCGCAAACACCAGCACCACGATGGCGCCCGTGCACGGCCGGATGCCGACCGCAAGGATCAGCGCCAGCGTCTTGCGCAATGAAACAGGCCCGGCAAGCTGCGAGGGATCCGGAATATGCGAATGCCCGCAGCAGTCCTCGCCATTGGTGCGCGCATGTGCATGGTCATGAGAGTGTCCGTGCGGTGCACCCGCCACTTCAGTGGCGGCAAGGGCGGCTTCGCGGCCGCGCAACTTCCGGATGGTGAAACTTGCAAGCAGCCATGCACCGATCAGCGTGACCATCGCGTAGCTCGTGGTTTCCAGCCAGTTTTCGAACTGCCTTAGCTGCATCCCGGCAAGACCGAGCACGATGGCGAGCATGCCGACGATAAGCACGGCCGAAACGCCTTGCGCCGCCGACGAAAGGAAACTCAGGATCACGCCTCGTCGCACCGTCTCGCCATTGGCCAGCACATAGGACGAGATAACCGCCTTGCCGTGACCGGGACCGATGGCGTGAACCACGCCGTAGACGAAGCTGAGGCTGGCCAACACCCACGCCGCAGCGAGGCTGCGGCCTTCTTTCAGCGCCTTGACCGCCGCCGTCAGCCGTCCATGCAGTGCCTGCTGCATCACGTAGACCTCACGCATGAAGCGGTCGAGCGGACCCGCCGGAGCCGTGGCGCGCGGCGCGCTTGCCGTGGGCGGAGCCACGCCGAAGGGGCTCACCTGTGCCTCGGCCTGCGGTGACGACATCAGCAGCGCGGTCAATAGACCGAGCATCCCTAGACAGACCGGCCGGACACCCATATGCGGGGTCTCAGGACTTGTTACAGGAGACGACGACAGTCCGCTCGGCCGGCGCGGGTGCAGTGCCGGCGGCGTCAGCATTCTGCCCCTCGATCTGCGCCTGGCGCGCTGCGGCGAGATTCATTGCCTGCGGCTGTTCAGGTAACGCCGGCATCACGACCGCGCAGCCTTTCGGCGCGCCCTTGCCAAGCGTCACCGCGTCCTTGCCACCATAGGCGAAGGACACAAAATTCGTCGGATCGTAGATATCAAACACCATCGGCTTGGACCGGGCGTCGATCGGTTCAGCGAGCGGCAGGCTGAAATTGAGCACCAGCTTTGAATCCACATATTCGAGCCAGTAGTCCTCGGCCGGCTTGATCTGCGCATAGCCCTCGCCCAGCCGTATGAAGGTGAAAAAGTCAAATTCCTTGAGCGAACTGACATTCACTTGCGCCAGTTCCGCGAGTTCCTTGCGGTCGTAAGTGCCGTCCTCGTTGGTATCGAGGCCGAGCACCGCGTAGGAGCTGAACATCTCGTCGAAGGTCCAGCGGTTCCGCATGGCGACGATTTTCCCGTCCTTGCCCGGCACGAGTTCGGTCTGGATGCTCACCCACACATGCGGATGCGCCCCGGCAGGCGCAGCCCAGATGGCGATCATCATGGCAATCAGGCAGTATCGCAAAATCGGACGCATGGTCCCAACCCCTGTTCCCGTTGCACCGCCGCTCGAACATCCCGGCCTCGCGGCGAGTCGGCACACTCAAATAGCAACATGGCTACATTCCGACGGTTCGCGCCATCAAATTCGCAGAATATGGCGGCTGGCCAATGATGTAATAATATTATATATCATAAATGAGTATCCGTATTGAGCCTTCGCATTCGACGCTCTCAGGACAGTGATATGACCCCGGCCCGCATAGCCACATTCATGCTTGCGCTTTATCTGGCAGCGCCGGCACAGGCAGGTGTGGATGTCGTTGCGACGATAAAGCCCCTGCACTCAATCGCCGCCTCTGTGATGGCCGGGATCGCCGAGCCCCGCCTGCTGGTATCGGGAACATCGTCGCCTCACAGCTTCGCCCTCAAGCCATCCGACGCGGCCGCGCTCAAGACGGCGCAGGTGATCGTCTGGATAGGCCCGGAGCTAGAGACGGCGCTTGAGCGCGTGATCGGCAATCTCTCCGATCCTGACGCGCTCATGACCGTTATGGACCTTGAGGGCCTCAGGCTGCTCGAAGCACGGGAGGGAGGGCTGTGGGGCGGGCATGACCACGGCCATCAAAGCCATGGCGTGGCCGGGCAAAGTGGCGGCACGAGAACGACAGCGCAGCGCCGGGAAGAACACGACCCCCATGTCTGGCTCGATCCGGAAAATGCCGGCGTCATCGCCGGAGCGCTTGCTATTCGCCTCGCCAAACTGGATGGGGCAAATGCCGCGCGCTACCTGAGCAACGCCGCGGCGTTCAAGGAGAGGCTGAAAGCACTCGATGGCGAACTCGCCACCGTCCTGTCGCCGCTCCACGACAAACCCTACGTCGTCTATCACGACGCATATCGCTATTTCGAGCATCGCTACGGCCTGCAGCCCGCTGGCGCGATCACCGTCAGTCCCGACCGCCAGCCGGGCGCCCGGCGTGTCGCGGAGATCCGCAGGACCATCGCCGACCGCGAGGCGGCCTGCGTTTTTTCCGAGCCACAATTCGAGCCCAAGCTGCAGAAGCGCTTGCTTGAGGGCACCTCGGCCCGTGCCGGCATTCTCGATCCGCTGGGCGCTGGCTTGCCGGCGGGACAGGACCTCTACTTCAGCCTCATGCGCGGATTGGCCAATGCTCTGACAGCATGCCTCGGGCGTTGACGCACTCACGCCGCAAACGAAACGGGCGGCCCAAAGGCCGCCCGCAGGAATGGGATCAGTGCGATAGCGTGGCTCAGGCGCCGCGCATGCTCCGGCTGGTCACAATCACCCGGGCGCCGATGCGCACACGGTCATAGAGATCGATCACGTCGGAGTTGTAGAGACGAATGCAGCCATGGGTGACGTTCTGGCCAACTGTCCACGGCGCATCCGTGCCGTGGATGCGGTACAGCGTCTGTCCCAGATACAGGGCCCGCACGCCCAGCGGATTGCGCGGGTGGCCGCCGGGAATATGGGCCGGCAACTCGGGATTCTCGCGCCGCATCTCCGCCGTCGGCGTCCAGCCTGGATTGACACGCTTCATGCTGACATAGCTCGAGCCCTGCCACATCGCGTTGCCGGAGGGAACGCCGATCGGATAGCTGATGGCTGTCCCGGGCCGGGAGACGAAATAGAGCCGCCTGTCAGACAGGCTGACGATGATGGTGCCGGTGCCATAGGACTTGGTGAAGGACACCTCGCTGCGGCCGCTGTAGCCGCCGCCGCCGCCGAACAGGGCCTCCAGGAAGCCCTGTGCCTGCGCCCCGCCAGGCGCGAGCACGCTTGTCATCGCAGCGAGAGCCGCGGCGGCAAAGGCGTTCCGGTACTTCTTGAGCAAAGCCATTTTTCTGACCCCCTGTCCTGACTTTAGTTCCGTCATTGGTTACCGCATACCAAAAAATCTGAATCCGTCAATTGGTGATGGGTTCCAGCTTGCGCAGCACATGCACCGGCGCACCGATGTGAACCCGCTCGAACAGGTCCGTCACATCCGCGTTGAGCATCCGGATGCAACCGCTCGATGCGGCTGATCCGATGGAGCCCGGCGCATTGGTGCCGTGGATCCGGTATTCGGTCCAGCCTAGATAAATGGCGCGAACGCCCAGTGGATTCCGCGGTCCCGGCGGCACATAGGCCGGCGCGCCCATGCGGCGCATGCGGGCCGTGGGCGACCAGCCCGGATTCTCGCGCTTGTTCTGCACGAAAGTCGTGCCGAACCACTGGAAACCCGGCTTGCCAACCGCGACCGCGTAGGCGATCGCCTGGCCGTCGCCGAGCGAATAGTAGAGCTTGCGCTGGGAGGTATCGACGACGATGGTGCCCATCGGATAGGCCGCGTCGAATGCGACGACCTCGCGCGCCTTCGCCGGGGCTGCTGCAGCAAGCAAGGAGGCGCAGACAGCCGGAAAAAAGCAAAATAGTTTCGACTTCCGCATTCTTCTAAGTGTCCCTCTTCCACACTTTGGATCCCGCACGCAGTACCAGTTACCGAACACAAGGTGACTGAGAGCAACACTCCGTGTCGCGGAACGGCTCCAAACCCGTTTCGGATAGTGTCGCCCGCACGCCTGCCGTTCAAGGGCTGGGGGCTTCACAAATACAGAATGCAGGCCGGCTCTTGCCGTTTTGTTAAGGCTGTGTGGGAAATCGGCAACAGTTTGCGCAGGTTGCAGTCACTGCGGTTACCTCGCAGGCGCCTGCGGCCGCTCGATCCGCAGGCCGAGCAGCTCGTAGTAGTCGCGAACTGATTCTCACTTACCGGCCCGTGGTGCGCAGCAGCAAAAAAGGTGATGTTCCTTCAATTACCGAAATTTTGGTTGCGCGAGGGGGAGTG
>JAYZVT010000320.1:0-2937 GCA_036155355.1 Pseudomonadota bacterium | reverse complement strand
CGACGAGGCGCTGATGGCGGAAACGGCGGAGATCCGCGACATCGCCGAGCCGCATGAGACACTTCTCGTCGCCGACGCGCTGACCGGCCAGGACGCGGTGAATCTGGCACGCTCCTTCGACGAGCGTATCGGCATCACAGGAATTGTGCTGACGCGCGCCGATGGCGACGGACGTGGCGGCGCGGCGCTTTCCATGCGTGCCGTCACCGGCAAGCCGATCAAGCTGATTGGCACCGGCGAGAAGATCGACGCGCTGGAGGATTTCCATCCCGACCGCATCGCCAACCGCATCCTCGGCATGGGCGATGTTGTCAGCCTGGTGGAGAAGGCGGCAGAGACGCTCGACGCGAAGGAAGCGGAGAAGATCGCGCAGAAGATGCGCAAGGGCGCTTTCGACCTAGAGGACCTGAACCAGCAGCTGGATCAAATGAAGAAGCTCGGTGGCATGAGCGGCGTGCTCGGCATGCTGCCCGGCATCGGCAAGATGAAGAAGCAACTGGAAGGGGCCAATCTCGACGACACGGTGATCAAACGCCAACAGGCGATGATCATGTCGATGACGAGGTCGGAGCGCCGCAATCCCAAGCTGCTCAACGCCTCGCGCAAGAAGCGCATCGCGTCGGGCTCCGGCACGTCGGTGCAGGATCTGAACAAGCTCATCAAGATGCACCGGCAGATGGCCGACATGATGAAAAAGCTCGGCAAGGGCAAGGGCTTGTTCGGCTCATTGTTCGGCGGAGGCGCGCCCCCACCCGATGCTATTCCGCCCGGGATGCCCGGCCTGCCGCCCGGCGGACTGCCGCGCGGTTTGTCTGGCGGCCTGCCAGGGCTGGGCGGCGGCGGACTGCCGCCAGGATTTCCCGGCCTGCCCGGTCTGACGGGCGGCAAGGGCAAGAAGAAATGAACCAGCGGACCAACCAGATCAGCATTGCAGGACACAAAGGAAAGAAACGATGTCACTGAAGATCAGACTGTCACGCGGCGGGGCCAAGAAGCGCCCCTACTACCGCATCGTCATTGCCGACTCGCGCTATGCGCGCGACGGGCGCTTCATCGAGCGCGTCGGCACATTCGATCCGCTGCTGCCCAAGGACAGCACGGAACGGGTGCTGCTGAAGGAAGACCGCATCAAGCACTGGCTGTCGGTGGGCGCGCGCCCGACCGACCGGGTGAACCGCTTCCTCGACGCGGCCGGCCTGTTCAAGCGCGAGGCGCGCAAGAACCCGCAAAAGGCACTGCCGGGCAAGAAGCGTCAGGAGCGCGAGGCCGCTGCCAAGCAGGCGGCGGAAGACGCCAAGTCCAAGGCCGCAGAAGCCGCTGCGGCGCCGGCCGAGGCCGCTCCCGCCGAAGAGGCGAAGGCGGAGTAACGCGGCTTGTCCTCGCCCTGCATGGCTGAACGGTGATGACGGCGGCGGAGCGAAAGCGCATCCTGCTTGGCCGCATCACCGGCGCGCACGGCATCAAGGGCGAGCTACGCATCGCCACCTATACGGGCGAGCCGGAGGCGTTGGGTTCCTACGGCCCGCTTGAGGATGCCGCTGGCGCGCGGCGCTTCGAGTTCGCGTCGCTGCGCGCAGGGCCGAAGGGCGCCATTGCCCGGCTAAAGGGCGTGGATGACCGTAGTGGCGCGGAAGCGCTGGCGGGAACGGAACTTTATGTGGAGCGCGCCCGGCTGCCCGAACCCGAGGCGGGCGACTTTTACATCGCCGATCTCATCGGCCTTGTCGCGGTGAGCGCGGAAGGCTCCGCGCTTGGACAAGTGGTGTCGGTGCAGAACTTCGGCGCGGGCAACCTGCTCGAAATCCGGCCCTCGCTGGGTGGAGAAACCGTGCTGGTGCCGTTCACCAACGACATCGTGCCGGAAGTGGATCTCGAGGCCGGCTGGCTCCTGCTGGCGCCGCCGGAAGGCCTGTTCGAGTGAGCTGACATGACCGTACCGTGGACCGCGACCGTGCTGACGCTGTTTCCGGAGATTTTCCCGGGGCCGCTCGGCGCCAGTCTCGCGGGCAAGGCCCTGGAGGAGGGGCGCTGGTCGCTCGCCAGCATCGATTTGCGCGACTACGGCCTCGGCAGGCATCGCAGCGTGGACGATACGCCTGCCGGAGGAGGGCCCGGCATGGTGATGCGCGCCGATGTGATCGCGCCGGCCATCGACAAGGCCCGCGCCACGTGGCCGGAATCGCCGGTCATCTATCTCAGCCCACGCGGGCAGCCGCTCACGCAGGAGCGGGTGCGCTCGCTGTCTGCGGGCGTGGGCGTCACCCTGCTATGCGGCCGCTTCGAGGGGCTGGACGAAAGGGTCATCGAGGCGCGAGGCGTCGAGGAAATCTCCATCGGCGACTTCGTGCTGGCAGGCGGTGAGGTGGCGGCGATGGCGCTGATCGAGGCCTGCGTGCGGCTGCTGCCGGGCGTTATGGGCACGGAGGCTTCGCTGGCGCAGGAGAGCTTCGAGAGCGGGTTGCTGGAATATCCGCATTACACACGCCCACGCGACTGGGAGGGACGGGAGATCCCGGATGTACTGCTGTCGGGCGATCACGAAAAGATCGCGCGCTGGCGCAGGGAACAAGCGGAAAAGGTCACGCGCGAGCGACGCCCGGACCTGCTGTCCAAGACAGACAGGAGCTGATATCGCGCCGGAGCCTTTCCCTCGTTCAGGCATCAGGGATCGAACACCAGTACCAGGAACGCGGCGAAAATGACGAGATGAATCAATCCGAGCAGCACATTCGTGCGCGCGCGAGAGAAGGTCATCTGGCAAACCATAAGGGTCAGGACGAGAAGCACCAACTCGGTGCCATCCAGTCCGAGTTCCAGCGTGTGCCCCTTGGCGGCGCTCACCAGCAATACAACGGGGACCGTCAGGCCGATCGTGGAAACGGCCGAGCCGAGAGAAATATTCACCGAACGCTGCAAACGGTTTGCTGCCGCCGCCTT
>JAYZVT010000319.1:0-3274 GCA_036155355.1 Pseudomonadota bacterium | reverse complement strand
AGGAAGGCGTCGAGATGGGTATAGGCCCCGCCGAATTCCCACTTGTCTCCGACGCGCGCGCTGGCCGAGACTTCGATGCCCTCGCGCTTGCTCGTGCCGGGAAGATTGATGGCGGTGAACTGCGGAGAGAAGACGGTGTCGATCTGGTTCGTCAGGTCCGCTTTGAAATAGGTCACGTCGACAAGCAAGGCGCCACCGAAAAGGGTCTTCTCGATGCCCGCGTCCCAGCCGAACGACTCCTCGGGCAGCAGGTTGGGATTGGACACGAATCCGAAGCTGGGCAGCGAGCCGAATTGTTCGAACATGGTCGGATATTTCACACCCGTTCCCGCGCTGCCGTGCAGGCGCACTGTCGTCCTGGGCACTGCGAGGCTGCCGGCTACCCTGTAGGTGGAAAAATCCTCGAAGCTGTCGTTGTCCTCGCTCCGGTAGTTCGCGGCCAGCGTGAAATGGTCGAGAAAGGTGCCGCGATACTCAACCGCGTAGGAGTTCCTCCCCCGCTCGCGCTGGATATTGTCGTTCAGCACTGGCGTGAAGCGCTCGTCGTCATGCTCGATCAGTCCTGTGAGGCTGTGCGTGCTCGACAGGAAGCCCGGCGTATCGTGCCGGAAAATGCTCAGATACCCGTAATTCTGACTGGTGCTGTCGTTGCGCGCCGCGCTGGCGAATGCCGGTGGAAGCTGGTTATCGAACCCGCTGGTCTCGGTGATTCGCGTCCTGATCTTCTGCACCCACTTGCCGTTGAAGGGATCGACGGTCCCTTCGAGGCTACCCATCAGCACGTCGGTATCGAAGTGGGAGGGCGTATCCTCATTCGGCTGTAGCAGGCCGAGCCGCGCCAGCGTGGGGATCTGGTCGTCGCGGTCTCCGGACTTCGAACTGCCGCGCAGCGTCGCATCCACCTTGAACCAGTCCACCACCTGCCATCCGCCCTTGAAGGAGAAGGCGTTGATCTGCGAGCCGTCGCTGTCCGGCCCCTCAGGCGAAATGTTGAAGCCGTTCGTGCTGAGGCCCTGCAGCGTCAGGATGCCGTGCAGCCTGTCAGTGCCGCCCGACGCCGAAATGCCATAGGAGGCAGTATCGAAGCTGCCTGCCTCGCTGCGCAGCACGATCTGCGCCGGCCCGCGGCCATCGCGCGTGACAATGTTGATGACGCCAGCCAGCGCATTGGAGCCGTAGATGCCGCTCTGCGGGCCCCGGATCACTTCGATACGGTCGATGTCGTCGGTGAGCAGGTTGGAGAAGTCGAACTCGCCGTCTGCTGCGGTATTTGCTTCCACGCCGTCGATTAGCACCAGCGTGTGATTGGCTTCCGCGCCGCGGATGCGCACCTGCGTGAGGTTCCCGAAGCCGCCGCTGCGGCTCACCGACACACCGGGCAGGCTGCGCAGCGCATCGCCGGCGTGGCGGATCTGCTGGTTCTGCAGTTGCTGCCCGGTCACGACAGTCACGGCGCTGCCGACGCTGGACGCAGCTACGCCGCCTCCGTCAAGGCTTGCGCCTTCGATGACAATGCCTTCAAGTTCGGTCACCTGGGCATGAACCCGCCCGGGCGTGAGCAAGAATGCGCCGGCTAGCAGCGCGGCTGCGGCACGGCCGCAGGAGTGCAGTGGATTGGACATGGCTTTCGACCCTCCAGACGTTGGGAAACGTCCATGCGGCGGAGGAAAAGCCACATCGCTGCGCCCTTGCGGCGACTCTGCTGCTTTTGAAATCGATCTGTCACGACGACCCCCCGGACACGGACTTGAGGATCGCCACCACTACGGATTACGCCGTTCCCGCGAGCACCCCGCACGCAGAATGGGTGACGTGCGCAGGCAGGTCTCCTGGCTCACGGTTCAACGCCTTGCTCCGCCTTCCCAGCGCCCGATGGCGCCAGTGGACTACTGGAGCAGGCTCACCGCCTACAGTTGCGGGGGCAGCCACGGCATGGGCAACTGGCCTCGACCGTGTTCCCTTTTACCCCGGCACGCACGACAGGCGCGTCGGGGAACCTGCGCAACGGGAATTTAGCGGCGGGAAGGGTCGCCGAGTCAAGCCCGCATGGCCGCGGGCTGCTTTTGCGGTTGCGCGCCGGCGAGGAATTCCTCGATGCGGTCAATGGCGGCGGAGATGTTTTCCTGGCTGTTGGCGCAGGACAGGCGGATGAACCCCGCGCCGAAGCCGCCGAAATCGGTCCCCGCGATCGTGGCCACGCCCGCCTCCTCCAGCAGCGCCTTGGCGAGTTTGCGCTCGTTCCAGCCCGTGCCGGTCACATTGGGAAACGCATAGAACGCGCCCTTGGGCACTGCGCAGCGCATTCCCGGCACCTTGGCGACGCGTTCGGCAACGAAGGCGCGCCGCCGGTCGAATGCGGCGACCATCTGCTTCACGCAGTCCTGCGGTCCTTCCAGTGCGGCGATGCCGGCATGTTGCGAGGGAGCGTTGACGCAGGAATGACAGTTGACCGCCAGCCGGCGCACATGATCCGCCAGCGCAGCCGGCCACACACCATAGCCCATCCGCCAGCCAGTCATCGCATAGGTCTTGCTCCAGCCGTCGAGCAGTATCACGCGGTCGCGCAACTGGGGATATTCGAGAAGGCTCTTGTGGCGCAGCCCGTCATAAGTCATCTGGCCGTAGATCTCGTCCGACAGGATGGCCACGTCCGGCCAGCGTTCCAGTCCCGCGACAAGCTTGTCGATCTCGCTCGCCGGCGTGACCCCGCCGGTGGGGTTGGCCGGGCTGTTGAGTATGATCAGCCTGGTGCGCGGTGAAATGCGCTCGAGCAGCTCGTCGGCGGAAAAGCCAAAGCCGTTTTCCTCGCGGATGGGCAGCGGCACCGCGTCGGCGTCCGAATAGTCGATCATCGACCGGTAGATCGGGAAACCAGGATCGGGACAGATGATCTCCGCGCCCTTCTCCGCGAACATGAGAATGGCGAAGAACATGGTCGGCTTGCCGCCCGGCATCACGACCACATGGCCTGGGTCCACCTCCACGCCAATCCGGCGGTGTATGTCGGCCGCGACGGCCTCGCGCAGTTTCGGAATGCCGGTCGCCGGCGTGTAGCCGTGATGGCCGTCCTTCAGCGCCTTGATCGCCGCCTCCACGATATGCGGCGGCGTTGGGAAATCCGGCTGCCCGATGCCAAGATTGATAATGTCGCGTCCCTGCGCGGCAAGTTCCGCGGCGCGCGCGAGAACCGCGAAGGCGTTCTCGTCGCCCAGACGGGACAGGTTGCTGGCGATCTTCATGACTGGCCGGGCTTTCTCCCCCTTTGGCAACGCGT
>JAYZVT010000318.1:0-5662 GCA_036155355.1 Pseudomonadota bacterium | reverse complement strand
GGCCCCAACGTGTTCAAGGGTTACTGGCGCAACCCTGAAAAGACGAAAGAGGAGTTCAGGCCCGACGGCTATTTCATCACCGGCGATCTCGGCATGGTCGACGAACGCGGCTACATCAATATCGTGGGCAGGGCCACGGACCTGATCATTTCCGGCGGCTTCAACGTGTATCCGGCCGAGGTCGAAGCCGCCATCGACGCCATTCCCGGGGTGGCGGAATCCGCCGTGATTGGATTGCCCCATCCCGACTTCGGCGAGGGCGTGACGGCGGTCGTTGCACGGCGCGCCGACGCGGACGAGGTGAGCGAAGCGACAATTCTCGCCAAGCTCCAGGGCGAGCTAGCGAAGTTCAAGCAGCCCAAGCGGGTCTTTTTCATGGAGGCGCTGCCGCGCAACAGCATGGGCAAGGTCCAGAAGAATGACCTGAGAGACCTGTTCCGCGACACATTTTCCCACAATTGACGGGCGATCCAAGGCTGCCGGCATGCAACGCGAATGATTGGCGAGCGGGAACAGTCCCGCTATGTTGGCGTTGGGCAGAATACAAAGCTGCGAAGAGGTCAGGACATGCGTTGGCGCGGCCGCCGGGAAAGTGAAAACATCGAAGACCGCCGAGGGCAGGGCGGTGGATTTGGATTTCCGTTTCCGGGCGGCGGAGGCGGGATGCGCTTTCCTACCGGCGGAGGTGGCCGCGGTGGGGGCGGCATCGGCATCTTCGGAATCCTGGTTATCGTTGGACTGATGCTGCTGTTCGGCGTTGATCCGCGCGTGCTGCTCGACGGCGGCAGCGGGGGCGGCATTCCCGACATCCAGATTCCCGCCCCGCGCAGCGATACGCCTTCGCGCCCGATGCCTTCACCGCAGGGACGCCCCCAGGCGCAGGCGCCGACCGGCACCAGCACAGACGAGATGAAGTCCTTCATCTCCGTGGTTCTGGCCGACACCGAAGACGTCTGGAACAACATGTTCCCGCGCATCGGCGAGAAATACCGCGAGCCGAAGCTGGTGCTGTTCTCTCAGGCGACGCGCTCGGCCTGCGGCACGGGGCTGGCACAGATGGGGCCCTTCTATTGTCCGCTGGACCAGAAGGTTTACGTGGATCTGAGTTTTTATCGGGAACTGAAGGAGCGCTTCCGTGCGCCGGGTGACTTCGCGCAGGCCTATGTGATCGCCCATGAGGTTGGGCATCACGTGCAGACACTGCTCGGCATTGCGGAGAAAGTGCAGAACGCCAAGCAGCGCATGAACGAGCGCCAGGCGAACGCGCTGCAGGTGCGCATGGAGCTGCAGGCGGACTGCCTCGCGGGGGTGTGGGCCCATCACGCGCAGCGGACAAAGCAAATTCTTGAAGAGGGCGACATCGAGGAAGCGCTGAACGCCGCCAGCAAGATCGGTGACGACAACATACAGCGCCAGACACAGGGACGCGTGGTACCCGACGCCTTCACGCACGGCTCGTCGGAGCAGCGCGTGCGCTGGTTCAAGCGCGGCTGGTCGTCCGGCGAAATGCAGAACTGCGATACCTTCAACGCGTCGTCGCTATAGCTGATCAGAGCGGCACCGATCGTCCGGCTACGGAGCAGCGGCGGTGCATGTGACGCCCTCTAGCTGTGCCGGAGCCGCGAGGAACCGGATTCCGTCCTGCCCAAATTTTCACCGGGTATGTTCACCCGATTCAACAAGTTAACGGATTTGTCGATTTAGTTTGCCACATCGCCGCCGCTTTGCTTTATTTGCCGCAGCCTTGCGGTAATGCACGATTTGCGGTCCGCCGGGAACATGAGCCAAACGAGCTCTGGGAGACGTTTCGCGTCTCCTCATAAATCTTTAGGGAGGTAACCAGATGCGTCATTTCACGAAGTGGACGCTTGCAGCCGCTGTTCCGGCGCTGATGCTTGCGCCGTCGAATGTTCAGGCGGCCGACTGCGGCGAGATCGTTCTCGGCGCGGCGCTGTCGCTGACGGGCAAATATGCCGTCAACGGCCAGAATACGAAAGACGGTTATGAATTCGCGATCCAGGCCATTAAGGACAAGGGTGGCGTGAAGGTCGGTGGCAAGTGCTACAACTTCCGCATCATCTACTACGATGATGAGTCGACCCCGGCCCGCGGCGCCCAGCTCGCCGAACGCCTGATCGACCAGGACAAAGTCCAATATATGCTTGGGCCATACAGCTCGGGCCTGACGAAGGCGATCGCGCCCGTCACCGAGAAGTACAAGATCCCGATGGTGGAAGCCGAGGGCGCGTCGCGTTCGCTGTTCGCCCAGGGCTACAAGTACATGTTCGCGGTGCTTTCCACCTCCGAGCAGTATCTGGCCTCGTCCATCGCGCTTGCGGCTGAGGTCGCCGAGAAGAACGGCAAGAAGCCTTCCGATGTGAAGGTGGCCATGGCGTTCGAGAGCGATCCGTTCTCGCTGGACGTGCGCGCGGGCGTGGTCGAGGACATCGGCAAGTACAAGATGCAGATCGTCATCGACGACAAGCTGCCGCGTGATCTGTCGGACATGAGCGCCACGCTGACCAAGGTGAAGGCCCTCAAGCCCGACCTGCTTCTGGTTTCGGGTCATGAGAAGGGCGCTTCCACCGCGGCCCGCCAGATCGGCGAAATGAAGATCGACGTGCCGATGATCGCGATCACCCATTGCGAGGCGGCGAAGCTGACCTCGGAGTTCAAGGGTACGTCGGAAGACATCCTGTGCCCGACCCAGTGGTCGGAGACGCTCTCCTACAAGGATCCGATCCTTGGCAGCGCGAAGGACTACAACGACAACTTCCTGAAGGCTCATTCGAACTACAAGACCGTCGCCTACCAGACCGCACAGGCCTCGGCGGCAGTGCTTGTGTTCAAGGATGCTTTCGAGCGTGCGGGCTCCCTCGACAAGGAGAAGCTTCGTGACGCCCTGGCGGCGACGGACACAGAAACTTTCTATGGCCGCGTGAAGTTCGCTCCGGAAGGCAACAACATCGCCAAGCCGATGGTGCTGCGCCAGATCCAGGACACCAAGTATGTCGTGGTCGCGCCGACTAAATATGCGTCGGGCAAGCTGAACTGGCCCCGCAAGGCCGACTAGGCTTACGCAAGACCGACAATCGCGGGAGAGCCGGCAGCAAATGCCGGCTCTCCCACCGCCTTTGGGGGGCGGGTCCGCGGGGCGCGCGCCTCGCGCATGGGAGGGGCCACAAGCCGAAATCACATGCTGAGCAATTTCCTGATTCTGTTCGAGGCGCCGGTTTTCATTGTCGCGCTGCTGATCGACGGTCTGCTGATCGGCGCGCTATTCGCGCTGGCAGCCTACGGCCTGGCGCTGGTCTGGGGCGTGATGAATGTCAAGAACCTGGCGCAGGGCGACTTCGTGATGATGGGGGGCTACACCTCCTGGTTTCTGTTTCATCACGGGGTCAATCCGCTGTTCGGCGTGCCGCTCGCCTTCGTGCTGCTGTGGTGCTTCGGCTGGGGGGTATACAAACTGATCGTTTCGCGAGTGATCGGACGTGACCTGTTCACCTCGCTGCTGGCTACATTCGGCCTCGCCATCGTGCTGCAGCAGGTGATGAACCTGATGTTCGGTTCTGAGACACAAGCGGTCGATGCGGGCTATGGAGCCTTCGGTATGTTCGACGGCGTAGTGCAGGTGCCATATGTGAAGCTGATCGGCTTCTGCATGGCCGGCCTGCTGGCGCTCGGCGTGGTGCTGTTCATGAAGCACAGCCGCATGGGCCAGGCCATCCGCGCCACGGCGCAGGACGCCCGCGCCGCGCGCGTACTCGGCATCGACACCGAAAAAGTCTATGCCTTCACCTTCTCGCTGAATGCCGCCATCTGCGGCGCGGCTGGCGCGCTGATCGCCATGATCTGGGTGATCCAGCCCTTCTTCGGAATCATCTACTCGATACGGTCCTTCGTCATCGTCACGGCTGCGGGCCTCGGCAATCTGCCGGCGGTGATCGCGGCGGGTCTTGGCATGGGTGTGATCGAGCAGTTCGGCGGCTTTATCATGGGCGCCGAGTTCCAGCAGGCCATCGTGGTGTTGCTTCTGGTCGCGGTGCTGATCGTCAGACAAATCCAGCAGCGGCGGATCAGGCAGGTGGTGCAATGAGCGAGGCAACCTTCGCGGGCGCGGCGTCGGCGCTCAAGCCGGGTCAAGGCGCAAAACTGGCGGGCTACGTGGCGCTGCTGGCCTTCGGCATTTTCGGACCGATATTGTTCCCTGCCTACACCACGCAGATGTCTGTGCTGTGGCTGATGGTGGTGTTCGCGCTCACCTGGGACATGCTCGGCGGCCAGATGGGATACAATTCGCTGGGCAACATCTTCTTTTTCGGCGCGGGAATGTATGTGTGTGCGCTGATTCAAGTCGGACTCTATTTCGATGTCGCGGAGTACACCGCGCCATCGGGCGTAGTGAAAATCGACTTCACCGACGCGCAGTATTTCACCGGACTGACGCTTGGTGTCCTGGCCTCGGGCATCGCCTGTTCGATATTCGCGATTGCCTTCGGCTGGATCGTGTTCGGGCTGCGCGGCCCGTATTTCGCCATCGGCACGCTGGGCGTGGCAATCGCGGCGGCGGAACTCATCACCACCTGGGATTGGGCCGGGGGCGGCAGCGGCATTTCGCTTCCCACATTCCCCGGTACCGACCCCGATACCGGCAAGCAGGTCTTCTACGTGATGAACTTCCTGCTGGCCTGCTCGGTGTTCGTATTCCTCAAGTGGCTCTATTCGACCCGTTTCGGGCTCGCAATCAATGCCATCCGCGACGACGAGGAGAAGGCCGAAGCCATGGGCCTTCACACCAAGCGCTACAAATCCGTGGCGTGGTCGCTGTCGGCGTTCTTCCTCGGTATCTCTGGCGCAATCTTCGGCAACATGGTCGGGTTCATCGAACCGCGCGAGGTGGCCTTTCCCACCGTCACTTTCGGCGTCTTCATGGTGCTGATGGTGCTGCTCGGGGGCAAGGGCACGATCTGGGGGCCGATCGTGGGCGCGATCGTGTTCCATGTCATCAAGGAGGTCACGTGGACCTATTTCCTTGGCTGGCAGTTCGTGGCGCTCGGCGCACTCATCATCGTCATCGTGGTGTTCTTCCAGCAGGGAATTGTCGGTTGGCTGATGGATCTCAAGCCTGAGTGGTTCGGCATCAAGGTGGAACGGAAGAAACGGGCCAAATCGCGCGCGGGAGCCGCCGCATGAGCCGAGACATCATAGAAGTCAAAAGCGTCACCAAGACGTTCGGCGGCGTGGTCGCCAACAAGAACGTGTCCATCAAGGTGGAGGAAGGGGCGATCACCGGCCTGATCGGGCCGAACGGTTCGGGCAAGACGACGCTGTTCAACTCCATCGTCGGATATCACCCGATCGACTCCGGCTCGATCCGTTTCAAGGGCAAGGAGATTTCGACTTTTCCGGTCCAGGACATCGCCCGGCTCGGCCTGCTGCGGACCTTCCAGCAGACGCGCATCTACGGGAAGATGAACTGCGTGGAGAACATGCTGATCTCCATCCCACACCGCAAGGCGAAGTTCATGGACATGTTCGGCAGCTATTCGCGCACGGACATGGACAAGGCGCATTCGCTGCTGGACTTCGTCGGCCTCTACGAGAAGCGCCTGCTGATGGCAGGCAGCCTGTCCTTCGGGCAACAGAAGCTGCTTGAATT
>JAYZVT010000317.1:0-4486 GCA_036155355.1 Pseudomonadota bacterium | reverse complement strand
ACAGCCACATGTTCTGCTTCTTTCCGGAGAAGGGTTCGTTGATGGACCACCTGCCGGCGACGCCGCGCGACCAGTGGCGCAGGGTCCAGCTTGGCCGTTATCTGATCGACTATTGCGGTATACGGGTCGGGCAGATGCACTTCGACGAAGCTGGCAGGGTCTGCGACTTCGGCCTGCCTTCCGGAGAACTGGACGCCATCATTGATTCCGGCATCGCCTTCCGCACTTCAGGATGTCCGGGCAAATTCGCCGAGGATATTTCTGCCTGCGACCGGCCTTACGGGGACTCGCCCCCTTCGGACATCGCGTCCTATCCCTTTGCCCTCAACTCCGCTGATATTCGCAAGATGCGGCACCAGCTCGGCCGCGAACGGCCGGGCGAAACCTATGTGGAAGGCGAAGAGTATGACCTGCCTCATGGGGACAGGGGCAGCCAACAATAGGATCATGCCCCAGTTCCGCGTCATCGACAGTGGCGTGCGCGATGGCCGCATGCAGATCGCTTTCGACCAGGCTCTGATCGACCTGCACCGGGCGGGGCGTGTTCCCGATACTGTCCGCTTTCTGCGTTTCCCGCCGACAGTGCTCATCGGCCGCCATCAGGCGCTGTCCCAGGAAGTGAAGCTCGAACACGTTCGCGACAATGGCATTGGCCTCGTGCGCCGGATCACCGGTGGCGGCGCCATCTACCTGGACGAAGGCCAGCTTGGCTGGGAATTGGTGTTCAGGCGTTCCAGCCTGCCGCTTGGTACGCTCGCCGACTACACGGCGAAAATATGCGAGGCGGTGGCAACGGGCCTCAGTGCCGCTTTCGGCATCGACGCGCGATTCCGTCCGCGGAACGATATTGAGGTCGATGGCCGCAAGCTATGCGGTACCGGCGGCTTCTTCGACGGTGACACCCTCATCTACCAGGGGACCGTACTGATAGACATGGACCCTGCCGCGATGGTTGCCTGCCTGAATGTACCTCAGGCGAAACTGCAGAAGCGCGATCTCGATTCCGCGGCCAATCGCGTGACCACACTGAAGCAACTCCTTGGTAGCGCCCCTCCCGTGAATGTGGTGCAGGCGGCTGTGCTGGAAGGATTGAGGTCATCGCTGGGCATTGTCGGTGAACCCCAAGTGATCTCTAACGCGGAGAACGCTCACGCCAAGGAGATTTTCGACGACGAGATTGGACAGGACAGTTTCGTAGCCGAGATAGATCGCCCGGACGGCGCCGGCGTATTGAGCGGCCAACAGTCCGGTCCCGGCGGGACAGTCACGGCCTATGTGCGGCTGGAGGGTCCCGGTCGCGGTGACCGCATCCGGGAGGTGCTGTTTACCGGAGACTTCTTTGTAACTCCGCCGCGCCTTGTCTTCGATCTGGAAGCGGCGCTGCGCGGCGTGCCAACAGCAAAGGCCTTCTCTACAGTGCTCGCTTTCTTCGCCAACCGCACCCCTGACATGCTGTCGATCAGGCCAGAGGATTTCGCGGCGGCCGTCGGCGCCGCCCTTGGCATCGAGGGCGCCATGTCCGAACCGGCGGGCACATGAGGTTTCTGTCCGTCGTCCAACACACCCAGTCGGACTGGCTGGGCCTGATGGAGGACCATCTCGAGGGACGGGGAATCCGCTTCAGCTACTTCCGGCCCTTCGCCGCGGGCGGCGGACTGCCCGATCCAGACGTGTTGGGTGACGGCCTCATTCTGCTTGGACTGGGTCCCTGGGGCACGGCGGGTGGGCGCGACGTGCCGACACTTGATAAGGAGATATCGCTGGCGCGTACTTGCCTGATGCTGGACAAGCCAGTGATTGGCATCGGTCTGGGGGCGCAGATACTCAGCATCGCCGCGGACGGCAGGAGCGAGGCGACCCCCCTCACCTTCCGCGCCAGACAGGCGACACGGGCTATCGACGGGGCGCTCAACGGATTTCTGCCAGAGCGCTACCCCAATGTCGTCTATTCGCGCGACCGGCCACTACCGCCAGGTTACGCACAGATTCTGGCCACGGAAGAGGACGGCAGTCCGGCGCTGTTTCAGATCGGTGACAAGGCCTTCGGCTTCACCGGGCATCCCGGCATCAAGGCAGCGATGATCGAGGATCTCATCATGGAGTTCGAGGAAGCACCCGACAATCCCGCTGCCGAACTTGCCCGGCTCGGCGAAATGAAGGTCGAAATCGAACAGTCGCTGATCCGGATCATGACGGGACTCGTCCAAAAGTTGGAACTGATGAGACTCTGATGAACTTACCTATCACGCTGAACTGGCGAGGAATTTCCCCCAGAATTCGTGGTGTGAAGCCCTGTCCAATAGTTGCAAAAATTTGAATATTATAATATGGTCACGCATCGAAGCCGTGGAGGCCGCGCGCTTCGCAAGGGGAGGTAGCTGGGCGCAATGGCGGACAAGCTAGTCATCATCATGGCCAACACGGACCCGCGCAACGGCGAGGAGCTGGGCGCGCCGATCTTTCAGGCCACTGTTGCGGCGGCGATGGATTACGAAGTCGAGGTGATCTGTACCGCGACCGCAGGACGCCTCATGAAAAAGGGTGTGGCGGAATCGCTGACGATAAAGCCCGGCTCTCCCAAGAGCGTCTATGATTTCATCAAGGACGCCCACGGCGCCGGTGTGAAGTTCTACTGCTGCTCGCCCAATCTCGATCTTTTCAACATGAAGGAAGAGGATCTCATCCCCGAATGCTCGGGGATCGTCGGTGGCGCCCACCTAGTCGAAGAGATCATGGAAGGCGACACCAAGGTTCTCACCTACTGATGGAACAGGCCGTTCACAGCACGCGCGTCCAGGACTTCATCGGCGACCCGGTCTCCGATACGCCGCCCATCCCGCGAGAGAAACTGGAAGTCATCTTCAAGGACATTCAGTCCGACCTGCGTTACGACCACGAACTGAATGGCTGCCTGAATTGCGGCATCTGCACCGCCACCTGCCCGGCCGCGCACTATTACGACTTTTCGCCGCGCGAAATCGTGCAGTTGCTGTGGACCGAGAATCTGGAAGGCATCCACGACGCAATGCAGGAGAAAATCTGGGCCTGCGCGCAGTGCTACACCTGCGCCGCCCGCTGTCCCTTCGGCAATTCACCTGGCGGCCTGATCATGCTGATGCGCGAGACAGCAATCAAGCACGGCATGCAATCGGCGAAGGATGTGCTGCGACCGTTCTCCCGGGTCATGCTGAAGCTGATCTCGACCGGCAACCAGCTCGCGCCCGACATGATAAACCCTCAGCATTTCGCCGACTGGGGCCCAAATATCTCCAAGATCGAGGCGCCGCTCAAGCTGTTGCGCCGCGCCATCCCCATGCCGACACTCAACACGACGGAGACGGCCTGGGAAGTGAACCTCAAGACCTCGGTGGAACTGTACACCATCTGGGAGATGACCGGTGTGCTCGACCAGCTCGAGACCATCGACGAGAATCTTTTCGACGTCATTACCGACATTATGGACGAAAAGCGCGAGGACTGGGCCGACTTCCTGGACGACCAGGAAGACGCGGACGGCGACTGAGTCGAAGGCCCGCGCGCAATACCGAATTCAGGAGGATTGACCTATGGCAAGCAAGGACAAGGGCGAACGCTTCACCGGCCATGGCTCGGAGTGGCAGGACGCCAGGCTGAGCCAGGAGGACGCGCTGGTGGCCACCGCCTGGGTCGAGCAGAAAATCGACAAGCGTTCGATGCTGACTAACAAGGATCGCGTGGAGGACGTGCGCGACATCATGTGGCAGCTCGAAAAGGACGGTGAGATCGCCGTCCATCGCGTCCGCGACGAGCATGAGCCGGTCACGGTCAAGACGCTTTATGGCTGGGACAAGCGCGTTCCCACCAACCAGCTCTGGCACCACAAGTCCTGCGGCCAGTGCGGCAACATCCCCGGCTACCCGGCCTCGCTGCTGTGGCTGATGAACAAGATGGATATCCGCTATCTGGACGAGACCGACCAGACGTCCTGCACCGCATGGAATTATCACGGTTCGGGCATCGGCAACCTTGAGAGCCTCGCCGCAGTCTTCCTGCGGAATTTCCACCAGGCCTATGTGTCGGCGAAAGCTGAAGGCAAGCCGGAGGGCTACTACTACCCGCTCGTACACTGCGGGACGTCGTTCGGAAACTACAAGGAGGTGCGCGGATACCTGCTGCACTCCGCCGAGCTGCGCGAACGGGTGAAGAAAATCCTCGCCAAACTCGGCCGGCTCGTGGACGGCAAGCTGTTGATCCCGGAAGAAGTCGTGCATTATTCCGAGTGGTGCCACGTCATGCGCGATCGCATCGCAGACCACCAGGTTATCGATGCCAGTCAGGTGCGCGCGACCATCCACCCGGCCTGTCACGTGTACAAGATGGTTCCGCAGGATGCGATCTACGACGATAGCATCCTGGAAGGGAACCGCGTCGCGGTGTCGACGGGCCTGATCGCTGCACTGGGGGCGCAGGTCATCGACTATTCGACCTGGTACGACTGCTGCGGCTT
>JAYZVT010000316.1:0-3313 GCA_036155355.1 Pseudomonadota bacterium | reverse complement strand
GCGACGGGCGCATGGCCTTTATCCGTTCACCCGACAATATCTCCATTGAGTTGCTGCAGAAAGGAACCGCCCTGCCCAAGAAAGAACCCTGGGCGTCCATGGCCAATACGGGGAAGTGGTGAAATGGGCGAGCCGGTCCGGCGGTAGCCAAGCAGAACGTCGCTGGCGGAGGGAAATTGGTACCCCCTAGGGGAATTGAACCCCTGTTTTCAGGTTGAAAACCTGACGTCCTGACCACTAGACGAAGGGGGCACGCCGGGCGGTTGTATAGAGGCGAAAGCGCTGATGTGCAAGACCGGCGGGCTGCATCCGGGCCTGCTCAGCGGCGGGCGGGAATGGCCGCGTCCTCGATGACGAGTTCAATGCGCTCACGGCCTTGCCAGCGGTCGCGGCGAAGATGTCCGGCAACGTGGAGCGCCTGGCCCGACCGCTCGAGCAGGGCACGGCCCAGCTGGCTCTCCGCCGCCCGGAAGGCGACAGCGTTCAGTTTGCCACCATCGGAGCCGGCGAGCGTGCAGCGTACGTGATCCGTGCCGACGACTTTCGCATAGCTGACACGATGGGCAGCAATCGCGACCCGTGGCTGGGGGTTGCCGCTGCCGAAAGGCCCTGCACGCTCCAGTTCTTTCAGCAGACGGACCGTTGCCCCCGAAGCCATCACCGCGCCATCAATGGCCAGTACGTCACGTTCGGCCGCTCCGGCGACCTGCGGGCGCAGGCGCTCCCTCATGAACTCCGAGAAGTCTGCAAGCGCCACGCGGGCGATCGTCAGGCCGGCTGCCATGGCGTGGCCGCCGCCCTTGACCAGGTGACCGGAGTCCAGTGCCTGCGATATGGCGGAGCCGATGTCGACCCCGGCGATAGAGCGTGCCGAACCGACCCCCAGCCCCGTTTGATCCCAGCCGATGACCACCGAGGGCAGGCGATGGGCCTCGGTCAACCGTGAAGCCACAAGGCCGAGTACGCCCTTATGCCAGTCCTCCCCCGCTAGCAGCAGGAACGGAGCATCCGGTTCCGTGTCCAACAGGCGCTCCGCCTGTGCAGCGGCTTCCTCCAGTATCACTTTCTCTGTGGCCTTGCGCTCTCCATTGAGCTGCTCGAGCTGAGCGGCAATTGCGGTCGCCTCATCGGCGTCCTCGGTCGACAGCAGGCGGGCGCCCAGCCCTGAGTCCCCTATGCGTCCTCCTGCATTGATGCGCGGTCCGAATACGAAGCCCAGATGATGGCACTCCACCGGTCCAGCCAGCGAGGCAGCGTCCGCCAGCGCATTCAGGCCGCAGTTCATCCGGTGGCCGATGACCTTCAGGCCTTTCACCACGAAGGCGCGGTTGAGCCCGCGCAGCGGGACGACGTCGCAAACCGTAGCCAGGGCCACGAGATCGAGCCACTGCAGCAAATCCGGCTCTTGCCCGGGCGCATAGCGTTGACGCTTGCGCAGTGCGCGCGTCACGGCCACGAGCATCAGGAAAACTACTCCGGCAGCGGCCAGCGATCCCATGCCGCTCAGATCGTCGAGACGGTTCGGGTTCACCAGTGCGACGGCCTCAGGAATCGATTCCCTGGCCAGGTGGTGATCGGCGACGACCACATCGACGCCAAGCGCACGCGCACGGGCTATCGCCTCATGGGCCATGGTTCCGCAATCGACGGTGACAATAAGACGTGCACCTTCCGCAACCAGTCGCTCAAAGGCGTCCGGACCGGGGCCATACCCTTCCAGCAGGCGATCCGGGATATAGATGCGGGCTTCGGAACCGTGAGCAGCAAGGAAGCGGTGCAGAAGCGCGGCCGACGCGGCGCCATCTACGTCATAGTCCCCGAATATGGCAATCGGCTCACCATTGACGATCGCATCGGCGATGCGCTCGGCAGCTTCCGTCATGTCCCGCAGCAATGCAGGATCGGGCATCAGGGTCTTTATGGCAGGATCGAGAAACTGGGCGACGTCGTCAGCCGTCGCGCCCCGCGCCGCCAGAACGCGCGCCAATATGTCAGGCAGTTCCTGGCGTTGGGCCAGGGACGCCGCAGTGGCTTCCCTGTCGGACGCCAGCCTGTCGACCCAGCGTCGTCCCAGCAGGGACTTGTCCACTCCGAGAAAACTGCGGCGAGGTTCAGGCGCATCAGCCCTGATTGTGGGAGCGGCTCTCATCGCGGGGTGGCCCATTCCGGGCCAATCTAGCAGATTCGCAACGCCATGCCGTGGCTCAGGAGAACTTGTCCAGCTGCCTGTGCTCGGTCCGTATCCAGCGCACGGTCCGCGTCTTGGCGCGCATGACCACCGTCTCGGTGATGGCACCCTTGGCGGTGAACTTGACGCCGTTGAGCATGGAGCCGTCGGTAACCCCGGTGGCGGCGAAAAGAACGTCGCCGGAGGCCAACTCTTCCATGCTGTATTTGCGGTCGATGTCCTTGATGCCGATGGCCTTGACCCGTTCGCGATGCTGGTCGTTCATGGGATAGAGGCGCCCCTGCATCTGACCGCCGATGCAACGCAAGGCGGCGGCGGCCAACACGCCCTCGGGTGCGCCGCCGATGCCGAAATAGATATCGATGCCGGTCTCGTCACTGTTGACAGTGTGGATGACGCCAGCGATGTCGCCGTCGCCGATCAGACGGACAGCTGCACCGGCCTCGCGCACTCCCGCTATCAGTTCCGCATGGCGTGGCCTGTCGAGGATGCAGGCTGTGATCTCTCCGATCGGCACTCCCTTGGCTTTTGCGAGAGCCGTCAGGTTGTCCTTGGGCGGTGCATCGAGATCGACCAGACCCGGCGCGTAGCCCGGACCAATGGCGATCTTGTCCATGTAGATGTCGGGGGCATGGAGGAGCGTGCCCTTTTCCGCGATCGCCACGACCGCGAGCGAGTCCGGCTGCGCCTTGGCACAGATTGTGGTGCCTTCGAGGGGATCGACGGCGATATCTACGGCGGGACCATCTCTCGTGCCGCAGGTCTCGCCGATGAAGAGCATGGGCGCCTCGTCGCGCTCACCCTCCCCAATGACGACCGTGCCGTCGATAGGCAGCCGGTTTAATTCCCTGCGCATGGCGTCAACGGCAGCCTGGTCGGCCGCTACCTCGTCTCCGCGTCCGCGCAGACGCGCCGCGGCTACCGCCGCGGACTCGGTCACACGGCCTATTTCCAGCGTCAGCAGGCGTGTCAATCCCATGTTCTTTTCGGATTTGGCGTTCCTTGGCATTTTCCGGACTTCTCCCCCTGTCGCGGCCGGCGGCAATTATCAGAGCCGCTCGATACGTATCATTTGCGGGCGCTCCTGAACGTGCCCGTCCCTTTCAACCGCCGTTAGCGCCTTGC
>JAYZVT010000315.1:0-3700 GCA_036155355.1 Pseudomonadota bacterium | reverse complement strand
AGGACCAGTCGGCCGCCGTCAAGGTGTTGTCGCTCTACTTAGGGGTGACGGCCCCGACGGTGGTCACGGATCCGGCGTCGGCCGAGACCATCAAGTACGCGGCAAATGCATTTCTGGCCACCAAGCTCTCGTTCGTGAACGCCATTGCCGCGGTCTGTGAGGGGGTGGGCGCTGATGTCGACGATGTGATCTTGGGTCTCGGTTACGACACCCGGATCGGTTCCGAGTTCCTGAAACCGGGGCCCGGTTGGGGAGGGAGCTGCTTCCCGAAGGACACGCGGGCACTAGTACGAATAGCAGAGCAGGGTGGCTACGACTTTCGACTCCTCGACGGTGTCATCGCGGTGAACGAGGAGCAGTTCTCGAGAATCGCCAACAAGGTCCGTGATGCAGTCGGGGGCGATCTGGCCGGTCGGACGGTGGGGGTCTGGGGGCTGACGTTCAAGGCGGGCACAGACGACCTTCGGGAGTCGCCGGCGTTGTCGGTGATCCAACGTCTGACGTCGGCCGATGCGTCGGTTTGCGCCTACGACCCGACTGTCAATGCCGTCGGAGACCTCCCAGCCGGTTATGAGACTTTGGACCTAGCGGATAACGCGCTGTCGGCATGTGATGGTGCCGACGTCCTCGTGGTGCTGACCGAGTGGAACGAGTTCCGAGCCCTCGATCTCGGCCAGGCCGCGGCTGTGATGAAGGGGAGTGCGCTCCTCGATCTGCGCAATGTCTACCAGCCCCGCCTGGCCGCCGAGGCCGGTCTGAGCTATCGCGGCGTGGGCCGCCAGCCAGCCCGCTGAACCGTCCTTTGACGGACTATCGCGCCGCCGCGGCTGCTGTTAGACTTGCTCCAACTTTGATTCCGACAAGGACGCTCTCGTGCGTGGAATCCAAGCGGATTCAATGCGTTACGGTTGAGCGCGGAGACAAGGTATTGACTGGGCCGAGCGATCAGAGTCGCGCGGCTGCCAGGGAACCGTGTGGGTCTGCGGACCTGCGCGACGGCGGCGATGCCGGGCAGACGACCGGCATCCAGGCCGCGATGGTTTCGACCGAAGCCCCGCCGCAGCAGGCGGTGGCGCCGGACCCGGCAGCCGGGCGCGCACAGGGACGGCATGGCGGCGCGCGTCGCGAGGCGCCGGCCTATGGCGCGCTCGATTTGGGCACCAACAATTGCCGGCTCCTAGTCGCCCGCCCGTCCCGCAGGGGATTTCTCGTCATTGACGCCTTTTCGCGCATCATTCGCCTTGGCGAGGGCGTGACAGCATCCGGCCGCCTCTCCGATATCGCGATGGCGCGCACAATCGAGGCGCTGCGCATCTGTTCCCAGAAGCTGCGCAAGCGCAACGTCAAGCGCTCGCGCATTATCGCTACCGAAGCCTGCCGGATTGCTGCCAACGGCCCCGAGTTCGTGGAACGCGTGCGCGAGGAAACCGGGCTCGGTCTCGAGATCGTCAGTCGCGAGACCGAGGCGAAGCTGGCCGTCTCCGGCTGTGCGTCGCTGATTGACCGCAACTGCGACTGGGCACTCGTCTTCGATATCGGCGGCGGCAGCTCGGAACTGATCTGGCTCGACCTGTCGCGCCGCAAGGACGGTGGGCGCCGCTCCTTCCACAACCGCATGGACGCGCAGAATTGTATCGCGGCCTGGACGTCGCTGCCTGTTGGCGTGGTGACGCTCGCCGAGAAATTCGGCGGACGTGACGTCAAGCACGAACAGTTCGAGGCCATGACCGAATACGTCATGAACATGCTGGCGGGATTTGAGAAGGAGCACCGCTTCCGCGAGCGCGCCTGCGGTTGCCCGGTGCACCTGCTTGGCACCTCGGGGACCGTGACCACCATCGCCGGTATTAATCTGGGGCTCGACGCCTATGACCGCCGGCGCGTGGACGGCTGCTGGCTGTCCACCGGCGATGTGCGCAACGTCTCCCGCTCGCTGGTGGATATGACCTATGAGCAGCGCATTGCCCAGCCCTGCGTCGGCCGCGACCGTGCCGATCTCGTGCTGGCTGGCTGCGCCATCCTGGAGGCGCTGCTGAGGATCTGGCCATGCGATCGGCTGCGCGTTGCCGACCGGGGCCTGCGCGAAGGCATCCTCGCCACGCTCATGGCCGAGGATGGTTTTCCCCAGTTCGGCGGCAAGCGCCGTTACGGGCGGCGCGGCAGGCCGCATTCGCCCCATTGAACGTGGCCCGGCGATGAGCGGCTCGCGCAGGGATCGCGGGGGCGCCGGTGGTGCCCGTGGCCTGACGGTGCGGGTCAAGTCGGCGCGCAAGCGCAAGCCCGGCTCCACGCGCTGGCTTCAGCGTCAGTTGAACGATCCCTATGTGGCGGCGGCGAAACGCGAAGGCTACCGGTCGCGCGCCGCCTTCAAATTGGCCGAGATTGATGACCGCCACCAGTTGCTGCGGTCAGGCATGACTGTCGTAGACCTTGGCGCCGCGCCCGGCGGCTGGAGCCAGGTCGCCGCCGCCCGCGTCCAGTCGGATAAGGGGCGGGGCAGGGTGATGGCTGCGGACATCAACCCGCTGGACCCGATCCCGGGCGTCAGCATTCTTCAGGCGGACATTCTGGACGAGACCGCACCCGGTCGCCTGCGTGCGGAGATGGGCGGCCGCCTGGCCGATCTGGTGCTTTCCGACATGGCCGCACCCACCACGGGCCACAAGCAGACCGACCATTTGCGCACCATGGCCCTGTGCGAGGCCGCCTATGATTTCGCGTCAGAGGTTCTGGCGCCAGGCGGCGCCTTTCTGGCCAAGGTCATCCAGGGCGGCACGGAGCGGGAGTTGCTGGACCGCCTGAAGCAGGATTTCGACAGCGTGAAGCATGTAAAGCCCAAGGCGAGTCGCGCCGAATCGGCCGAGCTTTACGTTCTGGCGACAGGTTTCGGGAAGGCCGCGGAGGCCAGTTAACCCTGTATTTCCGCCACTGCGGTGGATAATCCGCGCCCAACCCCATGCTGTGGCGGCCTGTCGCTTCCCATTGTCATCCGCCGGTGCTAAAGACAACCGCCAACCGGACGGAGCCCCGCGCATCAAGCTGCCGGGCCGTCAGTCAAGGAGGTTGGCCAATGGCCACGGCGCCAATTCCCAACGGTGATGCAACTGCGCTGACATTCGACGACGTCCTGCTTCGACCGGGCGAGTCCGAAGTCCTGCCCAACGAGGCCGACACGGCCACGCGGCTGACCCGCGACATCAGCCTCCGCATCCCGATCGTTTCCTCCGCCATGGACACCGTCACCGAGGCGCGCCTCGCCATCGCCATGGCGCAGGCGGGCGGCATCGGCGTCCTGCACAGGAACCTGACTCCCGACGAACAGGCTGACCAGGTGGCGCAGGTGAAGAAATTCGAGTCCGGCATGGTGGTGAATCCCGTCACCATCGGACCCACCGCGACGCTTGCCGAAGCGCTCGAACTCATGGACCGGCACCGCATCTCCGGCATCCCCGTTGTCGGCAAGGGGCGCAATGGCGGCCGCGAAGGAAAACTCGTCGGCGTTCTTACCAATCGCGACGTACGTTTCGCCACCAATCCGAAGCAGCCGGTATCGGAACTGATGACCAAGGAGGATCTCGTCACCGTCCGCGAGACCGTGGACATGGACGAGGCCAAGCGGCTGCTGCACCATCACCGCATCGAGAAGCTGCTGGTGGTTGATGACGACTATCACTGTGTCGGCCTCATCACGGTGAAGGAT
>JAYZVT010000314.1:0-7091 GCA_036155355.1 Pseudomonadota bacterium | reverse complement strand
GGAACCAATTTTGCGCACGTCGCCGAGTCCGGCAGCGCGTGTAAGCAGCAGGCCGAATGGGATAGAGCCGATCAGGTAGCCGACGACGTAAAGCACCGCGGCCACGGGCGCGAGCGCCAGCAGGAATGCGTTGGTGTCCATGGACGTCCCTCTTCCCAGGCCGCCAGCGGAACCGCCTTCGCGGCTGGCAGGCTCAGTCGATCTCGGAGTTATACACCGGACGGCCGGAAACAAATGTCCTGATAACGCGCCCCTGCAGTCGGGATTCGTCGAATGGCGTATTCTTCGACTTGGACCTGAGCCGGGCCGGCTCGACGACCCAGGGAATATCCGGGTCGAACAGCACCAGGTCCGCGACTGCGCCTTTTTCCAACCGCCCGGCGGGCAGACGCAATATTTCCGCCGGGTTGGTCGAAAGGGCGCGCAGCAGCGAAGGCAGCGCGATCTGGCTGTTGTGCACCAGCCGCAGTGCGGCGGGCAGGAGGGTCTCCAGGCCGATGGCGCCGTCGGAGGCTTCCGCGAATGGCCGCCGTTTGACGTCGGCGTCCTTGGGATCGTGACTCGATACGATCACGTCGATATCGCCATCCGCCAAACCCTCGACCATTGCCGCACGGTCCTCCTCTGTGCGCAGGGGAGGGCGCATCTTGAAAAATGTGCGGTAGGGACCGATGTCGTTCTCGTTCAGCGTCAGGTGATTGATTGAGACGCCGCAAGTGACGTTGAGGCCGCGCTTCTTGGCAGCGCGGATCAACTCAAGCGATCCGGCGCAGGATATCTGCGCGGCATGATAGCGCGCGCCGGTAAGGGCCACGAGCCGCAGGTCCCTCTCCAGCATCATCGTCTCCGCCGCGGCCGGAATGCCGGGAAGTCCGAGACGGCTCGACACGACGCCCTCGTTCATCACACCGCCCTCGCACAGCGTGGGCTCTTCGGTGTTGTGGACGACCAGCGCGCCGAAGTCGTTCGCGTAGCTCATGGCCCGGCGCATGACGCGCGCATTGGCGAGGCTTGTTTTTCCATTGGTGAAGGCGATGGCGCCCGCGTCCTTGAGCAGACCGATCTCGGCGATCTCTTCGCCGGCGAGGCCCTTGGTCAGTGCCGCCATCGGATGCACATGCACGACCGCCGTGTCGCGGGCTCGGCGTTCCATATAGTCCACCAACGCCGCATCGTCGATCACGGGATCAGTGTCGGGCATGCAGATGATGGTGGTAACGCCGCCCGCCGCCGCCGCCCGGCTCGCCGTCGCAAGGGTTTCGCGGTGCTCGTAACCGGGCTCTCCCGCCCTGACCATCATGTCCACAAGTCCCGGGGCCAGCACCTTGCCGCCGCAGTCGATCACTTCCGCGCCCTCGGGAGCGTTGCGCCGCAGCTTGGCGCCGATTTCAGTGATCCTGCCGTCTTCGACGAACAATCCTCCTGGCTCGTCGCTGCCCCTAGCGGGGTCCACCAGACGCGCATTGATGAGAGCGAAGCGCTTCTGCGCCCGCCTGTCGCCGCCCTTGGGGACTGCCACCATGGTGACACTCATCTCTTGCGCAGGTGGCGCGCCAGCGCCTCGAGCACGGCCATGCGGATGGCGACACCCATTTCCACCTGCTCTGAGATGACGCTGCGGGTGTCGTCGGCGACGGCCGAGTCGATCTCCACACCCCGGTTCATGGGGCCGGGATGCATGATGAGGGCGTCGGGTTTGGCCCATTTCAGCTTGTCGTGGTCGAGGCCGAAGAAGTGGAAATACTCCCGCACGCTCGGGATGAAGGAGCCGGACATGCGCTCGCGCTGCAGTCGCAGCATCATTACGATGTCCGCACCCTTCAGGCCGTCCTTCATGTTGTGCATGACTTCCGCCCCGAGCTTTTCCGGCTGCGGCGGCAACAGCGTCGATGGGGCAACGATACGCACCCTCGCGCCAAGCGCATTGAGCAACAGAATGTTAGAGCGCGCCACGCGCGAATGCAGCACGTCGCCGCAGATGGCGACCGTCAGGCCCTCGATGCGGCCCTTGTTGCGGCGGATCGTCAGGGCGTCCAGAAGGGCCTGCGTAGGATGTTCGTGTGCGCCGTCTCCGGCATTGATCACACTGCAATCCACCTTCTGCGCAAGCAGTTCCACCGCGCCGGCTGCGTGATGGCGCACCACAAGAATGTCGGGCCGCATGGCATTCAGCGTCACCGCGGTATCGACGACCGTCTCGCCTTTCTCCACCGAGGAGGCGCGCACCGACATGTTCATGACGTTGGCGCCAAGCCGCTTGCCGGCCAGCTCAAAGGAGCTTTGGGTGCGGGTGGAGGCCTCGAAGAACAGGTTGATCTGGGTGCGCCCGCGCAGCACGTCGCTCTTCAAGGGCGCGTGGCGATTGGCCTCGGCGGCCTCGTCCGCGAGGTCCAGCAAACCGATGATTTCATGGGCAGTTAAGCCGTCGATTCCGAGAAGATGCCGATGCCGGACTCGGAATTCGGGTGCTGCGGCCGCGATGCTCATTAAAGCGGACTGTATAGGCGGAGTCCCGCGGCGCGGCAAGTGCGGGGAGCCGGTGTCAACAGCTTGAGGTAAACGCCTATTTGCCGCCACGCCGCCGGGCCCCCAACGAGCCCTTGATGGCGGCCAAGGCGCGCGAATGATACTCGCGCCGGTAAAGCACCAGCACCACCAGAGCGGTGGTTAACATGAATACGGCCGGATGGATGAACCAGCCCAGGCCCGCCAGGCCGAAATAATAGGCCCTGAGCCCGATATTGGAATGCTCACCGACAAGACAGGCGAGCTTCGCCGTCTCGGCCGCGTGGGCGTGACGTCGGCGTGCATTCGAGTGTGTCGGGTTGGGCGTCGCGCCAACCATGATCGCGGTGTAGTGGGACAGGCGGAACGCCCAGGCGAACTTGAAGAAGGCGAAAACAAAAATAGACATCTCGAACAGGACCTTCAGTTGCCACACGAAGGGCGTCGAAGCGTGGAGCAGGGGAATACGGTCGAGCAGGGCCTGAATGTCGTAGGCGCCGAAGAGAGCGGCAAAGGCACCGGTCACGAGCACCGACGTCGAGGCAAAGAAGCCATTGCCGCGCGACAGGTTGTTGAGCACCTGGATATCGACCATGCGATTGTTGCGGTCTGCCATCCCTTTCATCCACGCATAGCGCTGTGCGCTGATGGCGGCGACAAGCCCACGCCTCGCCAATGCGCCATACCGCGTGGCATAGCTGTAGCCGCCGACGAGCAGGGCAAACCAGCCAAGGGCCAGGGCGTCTGCAGGTGTCAGGCCGAACATGCGGACCTCCTGGGCAAAGGGCTGTGAAGAAAGTGCATCATCTCAGGCGCGCCAGCCGGTCGAGCGCGCCCTGGAGGATGAAGGCCGCCGCCATCTTGTCGATCACTTCGGCCCGTCGCTTGCGGCTGGTGTCCGCTTCCAGCAGCGTGCGCTCCGCTGCCGCCGTGGACAGCCGTTCATCCCACAACACCACCGGGATTTTGCTGATGTTCGCGAGATTGCGCACGAAGGCGCGGGTCGATTGGGCGCGTGGCCCCTCACTGCCGTCCATATTCATCGGCAGGCCGATGACAAAAGCGGCAACGGACTCCTTCCCGGCCGCATCGAGCAGCTTTCCGGCGTCCTCGGTGAATTTGGTCCGTCTTATTGTGTCGAAGGGCGTGGCGATCGTGCGGGTCAGGTCGGAAATGGCCAAGCCGATGGTCTTGCTGCCAACGTCGAGGCCCATGAGCCGGTTCCGTGGGCCCAGCCGCCCGGCCAGTTCCTCGATGTCTATGATTGTCGTGTCGCTCATGCCGCGGTGATGGCGTTCCTGGACCGCGCGCTGGCGGTTGTCGCTTTTCCCGCCCGGTCTATACTGCGGCCCGGTCCCGGCAGGCAAACACCAACAAGAAGGAACTCGCCATGCGTCTCACCTGGTACGGCCATTCCTGCTTCCGCATCGAGGTCGGCGCCAGCGTCGTCCTCATCGATCCTTTTTTGACCGGCAACGGGGTCTTTGAGGCCTCCGGTGTGAAGCCGGCAGATGCCACCAAGGGTGTGACCAACGTCATCCTGACCCACGGTCACGATGACCATGTCGGCGATGCGGTCGATATCTGCAAGAAGACCGGGGCGACATTGACGGCTGTTTATGAATTGGCCATGTGGCTGAACGGGCAGGGTGTTGAGAAAGTCGATCCCTGCAATCCGGGCGGGACCATGGTCCATGGGGCCTTCGACGTCTCCTTCGTCAAGGCGTTCCACTCGTCCTCCACCATGGTCGATGGCAGGAACCTGTATCTGGGCAACCCCTGCGGCGTGGTGCTGCGCTCCAAGGGCGGCAAGACGATCTATCACATGGGCGATACCGAGATTTTCGGCGACATGGCGCTGGTCAACGAAATCTTCGAGCCAAAGATTGGCATCGTGCCCATCGGCGACCGGTTCACCATGGGCGCGCGCACGGCCGCTATGGCCTGCCGGAAATTCTTCAAATTCGACATGGTAATCCCCTGCCACTACGGCACCTTCCCGATCATTGACCAGACGCCCGAAAAATTCCTCTCCGAGGCAAAGGGCCAGAAGGTGGTGGTGCCGAAGGTCGGCGAAGCGCTGGAGATTTGACCGTCGCCGGTAGCATTCGGATAGGTCCAGACCAGCTGACTATTGCCGGAATCCGGCATTCTGTTGCGCCCTCCCGGTCCGCGAGCTATGAGAACACGCGTTTTCGCGCAGGCTCCAGAGGAAACGGACGACATGAAGGTCGATGAAGCGACAGTGCGCCGCATCGCCCGGCTGGCCCGCATCAAGGTGTCGGACGCCGACGCGGGCAAGCTGGTGGGCGAGCTGTCCGGAATCCTCACCTGGGTTGAGCAGCTCCAGGAGGTCAGGACCGACGGTGTCGAGCCCATGACCTGCGTAGTGGACATGAAGATGGCCATGCGTGAGGACAGGGTGACTGAAGGCGGCATTGCCGCCGATGTGCTTGCCAACGCTCCTGCCAGCGACAAGGGATTCTTCGTGGTGCCCAAGGTGGTGGAGTAACGGGCGTGTCCGCATTGACCGATCTCACCATTGCCGGGGCGCGGGCAGGTCTCGACCGTAAGGAGTTCACTGCTCGCGAACTCGCCGAGGCCCATGTCGAGGCCATCGAGACGGCGAATGCCGGTCTGAACGCCTATATCCTGCCCACCGCCGACCGGGCGATGGACATGGCAAAAGCCGCCGACGCACGCATCGCCAAGGGCAAGGCGGGCCTGCTGGAAGGCATTCCGCTGGGCATCAAGGATCTGTTCTGTACGAAAGGCGTCCGCACCACCGCCTGCTCGCACATTCTCGACGGCTTTACGCCGACCTATGAATCAACCGTCACGCAGAATCTGTGGCGCGAAGGCGCGGTCATGCTCGGCAAGCTCAACTGCGATGAATTCGCCATGGGCTCATCCAACGAGACCAGCCATTATGGCCCCTGCATCAATCCATGGCGGCGCAAAGGTTCGAATGCGCCACTAGTGCCCGGCGGTTCATCGGGGGGATCGGCGGCCGCCGTCGCCGCGCGCCTGTGCATGGGTGCCACCGCCACCGACACTGGCGGCTCCATCCGCCAGCCCGCCGCGCTCACCGGTACCGTTGGCATCAAGCCTACCTATGGGCGCTGCTCGCGCTGGGGCATCGTCGCCTTCGCGTCGTCGCTCGACCAGGCGGGACCCATTGCGCGCGATGTGCATGACGCGGCGCTGCTGCTGCGCGCCATGGCCGGCCACGATCCCAGGGACGCTACCAGCGTCGATATGCCGGTGCCGGATTACGCTGCCGCCATGAAGAGGGGCGTGAAAGGACTGAAAGTCGGCATCCCGCGCGAATACCGGCTCGATGGCATGCCTGACGAGATCGAGGCTCTATGGCAGCAGGGCATTGCCTGGCTCAAGGCGGCGGGTGCGGAAATGGTCGATGTCAGCCTGCCGCACACGCGCTATGCGCTTCCCGCCTATTACATTGTCGCACCGGCGGAGGCGTCGTCCAACCTGGCGCGCTATGATGGCGTGCGCTACGGCCTGCGCGTGGAGGGCGACGATCTCATCGCGCAGTATGAGAATACGCGGTCCGAGGGCTTCGGTGCGGAAGTGCGCCGCCGTGTGCTGATTGGCACCTATGTTCTCTCGGCAGGCTACTACGATGCCTACTACCTCAAGGCACAGCAGGTGCGCACGCTGATCCGGCGCGATTTTGAGGACGCCTTCCGCTCAGTGGACGTGTTGCTCACGCCAGCTACGCCCGGCCCCGCCTTCGCGCTGGGAGAAAAGAGCGCCGACCCGGTGGAGATGTATCTGAATGACATCTTCACCGTTACCGTGAACATGGCGGGACTGCCCGGTATCTCGGTTCCCGCGGGCCTGTCAGGCGAGGGTACGCCGCTTGGACTGCAACTGATATCGAAGGCGTTCGACGAGGAAATGCTGTTCCGCGTCGGCAAGGTGATCGAGGATGCGGCCGGACCCGGACCCAGGCCCGAAGACTGGTGGAGCACGCCACGATGAGCAAGCTGCCCAAGGACTGCGCCAGCATGGACGACGTGCGCAAGGAGATCGACCGGCTCGACACCCAGCTGGTGGACCTCATCGCCGAGCGTTTCACCTATGTGGATCGCGCCTGGCAACTGAAGAACTCGCCGGATGAGGCCGTGGTGCCCTGGCGCATCCAGCAGGTCATCGACAAGGTCAAGGCGCGCGCCGAGAAGACAGGGCTTCCGCCTGAGCTGGTCGAGGCGATCTGGCGGCAGATGATCGGCTGGTTCATCCAGTATGAGGAAGAGAAGCTGAAGGACGGAAAGAGCCGTGGCTGACGCGCGTCCGGAGCTGATGAAAGGCTCGACCGGCGACTGGGAGGTCGTCATCGGTCTGGAAGTGCATGCCCAGGTCGCCTCGCAGGCGAAACTGTTCTCCGGCGCATCGGCGGAATTCGGCGGCGCGCCAAATGCTCATGTCAGCCTCGTCGATGCGGCCATGCCCGGGATGCTGCCGGTAATCAACGCCGAATGCGTGGCGCAGGCGGTCCGCACCGGTCTTGGGCTGAATGCGCGCATCAACCTGCGCTCGGTATTCGACCGCAAGAACTACTT
>JAYZVT010000313.1:0-3792 GCA_036155355.1 Pseudomonadota bacterium | reverse complement strand
CGCAGGACGGGCTGAAGCTGCATGCGCGGCACTACCCGGCACGTGATGGCGGGAAATACAGGCCGCTGCTCTGCCTTCCGGGCCTGACGCGGAACGGCCGCGATTTCGAAGTGCTCGCCGCTTATTTCTCTACGCGCGCCCGGCGGAAACGCGACGTCTATTGCCTCGACTACAGGGGACGGGGCCTCTCCGAACACGACCGAAACTGGCGCAACTACACACCCTATATCGAGACCGTCGATGTCCTGGATTTCACAACATCGGCCGGCATCCACGACGCCGCCGTGATCGGCACGTCGCGTGGCGGGATTGTAACTATGCTGATGGCAGTAATGCGTCCGACCGTGCTTGGCGCCGCTGTGCTGAACGACATTGGCCCGATTGTCGAAACAGCCGGTCTGGCGCGCATCATCGGTTATGTAGGTCGCGTTCCTTCTCCGGCGAGCTGGGACGAGGCGGCGGCGCTCGTAAAAGGGATGAACGGCAAATTCTTTCCCGATATCGCCGATGCCGAATGGCCCGAAATCGCCCGGCAGTGGTTCAGTGACAGGGAAGGAACAATCAAAGCTGACTACGACCTCGCGCTTACAAAAACCATGTCGGCCACGGACCTTACCCGGCCGGTTCCCAGCATGTGGTCCCAATTCTCCGCGCTTGGCGCAATCCCCCTGATGACCCTGCGCGGAGAGACATCCGATCTGCTCAGCGAGGAGACACTTTCGCAAATGGCAAAGCGCAATCCGGCAATGCGATCATGGATCGTGGAGGGACAAGGCCATGCGCCCATGCTGCGGGACGACGGAACGCTGAAGCAGATCGAATCCTTTCTAGACTCCGCGGACCGGCCGCAACACCACTAGTCAACGGATTGCCTGTTAGCTGCGCGCGGCCTTGCTGGCTGCGCGGCGGGCGCGCCTGCCCGATGCGCCTCGACTCGCCGGCTTTCCGCCCCCCGCCAGCGAAACGCCCGTATTCAGCCTACCCTTCATCCAGCAGCCTATCGCGCATCCAGCCAGCCAGGCCGCGAACAGCAATGCGATGGTCTGAACGACATAGAAGCCCAAGTCAGTGCTCTCCGTTGACCGGTAAGCGGGGCCTGGCTGTATCAGGCCTTGCGCGAGACCCAGCCAGTTGCAAGGCCGATGATGAATGCGGCTGCGAGATAGGGAAGCAGCTGCGACGCAAGATACAACATCAACGGGCCCTGCAGAAGCGGACGATCATGATCAGTTGAATGGCCAGAGGCGGGTTAGCGTAGCAAGGACACGGAAAGCGGGTATGAGGGTCGAAGCGTCGCTTCGGGACTCCGCATGCGATGCGGAAGCTACCTGGAGAGATACCTGCGGCTTGAAGTCAGCGGGCAGGCGCTGGCGCAGAACCTCGGCGACGGAATCGGCGATCGAACGGTCCCGGACCACGCCCGATACTTTCACGTCGATTTCACTGAAGGTAACGCGCCCAGACTCCAGGCGCGCAAGCTGTGAAAGTGCCGCAGCTATGGCGCCCGACCACGATCCCGGTGCTCCGGTTGCCAGTTCCATGCGATCGGTGACCTCAACGCCGAAGAAAGACTGGCGCACCGCGTTGAGCACATCCTTGCGGTCGGACTCCTGCGGGAGATAGCCTGTGAGAGTCAGCATCTGACCCTCATAGTGCGCGGCCCAGGTGAAGGGCTTGATGCGCGGCGGGATCACCTCGTTCCGGGCCAATTGCAGGCCGACCGGCACCTCTGCACTCAGCGCATTGCGGAGCAATTCGTAAGCTGCGGGCGTCTTTGCTTCACCAGTTATGACAAGCTGCGTCCCGTCGAGGCGGACGCCACCGGACTTCATCCGACCCAGCTGGGTCAGCGCGAAGCTGACTGCGCCAAGCCACAATTCCCGTGCCGGACCTCCCGCCACGACCTTCATACGGTCATCTATTTCCGCGTCGGGGATGTTCGCCTTGAGGAAACCCAGAATGGTCGTCCGGTCGTCACTGGAGGGCACGAAGCCCTTTATCTTGATACGATTGGATTTGTAGGTGACGCGCCAGCTGTAAGGGGTGGTCGCGGTCTGGAGATCGACGCGATCGGAGACCGTGCGGACGCCCCAGACATCTGCAACGACTGCAAGGGCGTTGTCGCGCTCGCCGCTGTCGAACGCCTGGCCGCGCAACTTCGCGTCCCGCCCTCGAAATGTGACCTCGGCCCAATGGTGACCCGCGGAATCGAGCGCGAGGTCCACGCGGCGAGCCAGATCGGCTTCGCTGCGCAGTTGCACATCTGGCACGGCGAACGTCACAACCAGCGCCAGCGGTACGAGGCCGGCAAGCCACAGCAATGGTCTGCACGCTGTCGTCATCCGGAAACAAACCCCTCTGTCATCCGGGCCGCGCTAGGCGGCGACTCACTTCTTCAGCGGTTTCGCAAATATAGAGAATATGCGGACGCTGTCATAGCACTTGATCGGCAATCACGGTCGCCGCGACAGCGCGAATCCGCGATTTTTTGCTGCTGCACGCCATTAACCCAGCGTCGCAAAACCCGGGAAGAGTTCCAGCATCCAGCCGGCGATATAGGTCATGGAGCCTGTCAGAAACATGACACCGGTCACGACAAGCATTCCGCCCATCACCTTTTCCACACTGGCCAGATGGCGACGGAAGCGCGTGAGGAACCCCATGAACGGTCTGAATGCAAGAGCCGCTGCTATGAATGGAATACCCAAGCCGAGCGAATAGACAAGGAGCAGGCTCACTCCCTTGCCTACGGTTTCCTCCCCTGCCGCGACAGCAAGTATGGCCGCCAGAACCGGACCAATGCAGGGTGTCCAGCCGAAAGCGAAGGCGAGACCGACAAGATAAGCTCCCAGCGCGCCCGCCGGGGGCGAAACGGCATGCTTGCGGAACTCACGGTAAAGGAAGGGTAATTTGAGGATGCCCAGAAAATGCAGTCCGACGACGATGATGAGCACGCCCGCCACTTTGGCCAGGAGATCGAGATTGTTCGCCACGAGCTGGCCAATAGCGGTGGCGGTAGCGCCCAGAATAACGAAAACCGTGGTGAAGCCGAGAACGAAACAGACGGCTGCAAGCACCACTTCCCAGTACACGTCGCGCGGAACCTGACCCTCGCCGGATAGCTGGTCGAATGTCACGCCTCCGAGGAAGCAGAGATAGGGTGGCACAAGCGGCAGCACACAAGGCGACAGAAAACTGATGACGCCAGCCAGCAGTGCCCCGATATACGTTACTTCCATTGACAACCCTGTGTGTTTCCGGAATGTCCGCGCCGTTATTGGGCAGACTGTGGTTTCCGCTTTGCATACGTGTCAAGCACAGGCCCTGGACATCACAATTGCGATATCGGGCGTGAACGCCGCGTTTGCGCCCCTGGGGCGAAATTCCGTTGACGGACGGCCTTGACGCCGGAATGTTGGGCGCAGTTCCAACCTCGATCCGTGCTGCATGGCAAAAACCAGACGCCCAACAAATAGAAGGCCGCCTCCGAAGCTGTCACCCTCGCCGCCTTTGCTCGTCGCCGCCGTTGGTCTCAATGCCGCCGCCACGCTTGTCCTGGAGATCGTGGCCGGGCGCCTGCTTGCGCCCTATTTCGGAATGTCCCTCTATACATGGACCACGGTCATTGGCGTTGTCCTGAGCGGCCTGACGCTTGGCCACTGGCTTGGGGGCCTGCTTGCCGAGCGCCGCCCCTATCGCAGACAGACCATGATGGGTCTCGCCTTTGCCGGCGGAGCCTTGTTCACGCTGCTGGTGTTGCCGCTCATCGGATTCGTGTCCCACCGTCTGCTG
>JAYZVT010000312.1:0-11972 GCA_036155355.1 Pseudomonadota bacterium | reverse complement strand
CAACCACCGGCGAATGCGCCCAGAAGGCGGCCGCCGTCGAGGTGACATAGTTGGTGATGCCGGGTCCGTTCTGGCCGATGCATACGCCATGCTTGCCCGAGGCGCGTGCATAGCCGTCGGCCATGTGTCCGCCGCCCTGCTCGTGAACCACCGGTATGAAGCGGATCCCCGCAGTCGGGAACAGGTCCATGGCGTCCATGAAAGCCGAACCGGCGATGCCGAAGATGTTGGTTACACCATTGGCAATCAGGGTCTCGACAAAGGCCTCGCTCGGCGTCATGCGGGTCATGGGTGCCTCCTCAATGCACAAAAGCCTGCCTGGAGCGAGATCCGCTCCGGACGGTGTCCCATTAATCAAGACGTTTTGTCTCGTTATACGGAACGGGCTGCGCTCATGTCAACGCGCTTGTCGGCGGCAGGCATTCGGAGGCAGGCAAGATGTCTGGTATTGGCGGGCGGACGTCAGGCGTCGCCGCCATAGTCGTCTACATTCCACAGTTTGCCCAGGCGCTTGGCCGCCGCCTGCAGCCGCGGCACATGCTGCACCGCTTTGCGGGCATTCAGCCGCACGGTCGGGCCCTGGATGGCGACGGCCGCCAGCGCCCGTCCCGCGCTGTCGAGGATCGGCACCCCAACTCCGCCAATGCCGATGCTGAATTCGTCGAAATTCAGCCCGTAGCCCTGCTTGCGGACAGTTTCGAGCGCGGTCTCGATATCGGCGGCCCGCGTCATCGTCTTTTCCGTATAGGCACGCAGCTTGGCCGTGGTCAGCAGCCGGTGGCGCAGCTTCGCCGGAAGATAGGCAAGCAGCACCTTGCCCCCGGCATGGCAATAGGCCGGCACCCGGGTACCCGCCTGAACCTGAATGCGCAGGGGCCAGCGGCACTCGATACGGTACAGATAAACGAGGTCGAGGCCTTCCAGGACGCTGATATTGCAGGTCTCATCTACATCATCCACAAGGTCCTGCAGGATCCGCCGGATCGGCGCGCCCTGATTCTCGGACCGGAGCGAGCCGAGCGCCAGCCGGGACAGCCTGGGCCCGACCGAATATCGATCCCGGCTGCGGTCGCGCACGAGCAGGCAGTTCTGCTCAAGTTGCATCAATATCCTGTGGACTGTCTGGCGCGGCATCTGTAACCGCGCGCTCAAATCCGGAAGGCCGACTGCCTGCGGCTGGTCCGCAACCGCCTCCAAAACCCGAAGCGCCTTGTCCAGAGCCGAGTTCTTGTCCTTACCGGAAGCCCGTTTCTGCATTTATTGGGATGCCTCAATCCGGCGCCAAGTCTGCCGGAGAATAGACCGGTACTCAGTAATGAGACAACTATGGACAACATGCGCTTTGAACATTGAATTTCTGCGATTTAGACGAGGCGGATCATTGTCGATCCCGATCCGGCCGGGTGTTTGTCTTTGCCGCGCGTGGTGGGATAATTTCCTTCGCGAGGTGCATTGACTTTCCACCTCGGCTATAAGAAATGAGACAATACGTCTCGTATTTCAGAACAAAGGCCACTCTCATGCGTAGCACCGCGGCAGGCCTCAAGCGGGCCGACACCCAGGACGATCCGGCTTTCGTGGCCGTCGAGAAATGCATCCAGCGCGCCAGAAAGGCGATGGCGGATTTCCTGCCGCTTACGCAGCAGCATATCGACGATGCCGTTACTGCTCTCGCCTGGTCCCTCTACAAGCCTGAGACGGCACGATCGCTGGCCCAACTCGCGGTCGAGATTACGGGCCTCGGCAACGTGGAAAGCAAGATCACCAAGAACCAGCGCAAGACCTTCGGCACGCTGCGAGACCTGTTGCGGGTGAAGTCCACCGGCGTCATCGAGGAACTGCCCGGGAAGGGCATTGTAAAATACGCCAAGCCCGTCGGTGTTGTTGCCGCCATCACACCCTCCACAAATCCCTCGGCGACGCCCGTCAACAAGGCGATGATGGCGCTCAAGGGCGGCAATGCGATCATTATCGCGCCCTCGCCGCGTGCCTGGCCCGTAACCAACGCCACTGTCGATGTGATGCGCGCCGAACTGGCGCGCGTCGGCGCGCCACAGGACCTGGTGCAGATACTTCCCAAGCCCGTGACGCGCGAGACGACAAAGCATCTCATGAAGCTCGCCGATCTCGTTGTCACCACCGGCAGCCAGAACAACGTTCGCGCGGCCTACAGCTCTGGCACGCCCGCCATCGGCGTCGGCGCCGGCAACGTGCCTGTCATTATCGATGCGAGCGCCGACCTCGACGATGCCGCGCGCAAGATCTGCGAGTCGAAGATCTTCGACAACTCGACGTCGTGCTCGTCGGAGAATTCGATCATCATCCTCGATGAGATTTACGACAAGGCGATCGCGGCGCTCGAGCGTGCCGGCGGCTATATGGCCACGGCCGAGGAAGGCAGGAATATTGTCGGCAAGCTGTGGGTGGACGGCAAGCTCAACCGCGACATCATCGCCCGCGATGCGCCGGTTCTTGCTGACGCCTTCGGTCTCGCCGCGCCGGCGAAGAAGGCGAAGTTTTTCATGGTTCTTGAGAAGGGCATTGGCAAGCAATACCCGCTGTCCGATGAAAAATTGTCCCTGGTGCTGACCGTCTATCGCGCCAGGGATTTCGCCGACGCCAAGCGCATCGGCTCTGAAATTCTCAACTTCGTCGGCAAGGGCCACTCCATCGGCATCCACACCACCAACATGGATCACGCCCGCGAACTGGCGGAGGACGTGGATGTCGTGCGCGTGCTTGTCAATCAGGCGCATACATTCGGAAATGGCGGTGGCTTCAACAACGGCCTGCCCTTCACCCTCTCCATGGGCTGCGGCACATGGCAGGGCAATTCGATCACCGACAACCTCAACTACCAGTGCTTCCTGAACATCACCCATCTCGTGACCACGATTCCCGAGGACAAGCCGGCGGAAGAGGAACTGTTCGGCCCCTACTGGTCCCGCTTTGGCAAATAAGAAAAACCCAAGGACGGCGTAATGAATTTCGAGGAACACGCGGCCAAGCCGCTGCTCAAGGCCGTGGGCATTGCCGTGCCCGAAGGACAGCTTGCCACCACGGCTGACGCCGCCGCGACGGCGGCAACGAAGCTCGGTCCCTGCGTGGTGAAAGCGCAGGTGCCCACCGGCAAGCGCGGCAAGGCAGGCGGCATCAAGCTGGCCGGCTCGCCTGAGGAGGCTCGCAAAGTCGCATCCGCGATCCTCGGCATGGAAATCGCCGGGCACAAGGTCGTGCGCGTCCTTGTCGAGCAGCAGGTGCCGATCGCCCGCGAACTCTACGCCGCCATCCTCAACGATAGCGCCTCAAAGGGCCCCCTGCTGCTCTTCTCCGCGGAAGGCGGCATGGACATTGAGGAGCTGGCGGAAAAGCACCCCGACAAGCTGCTGCGCGTGAACATCGACATTCGCAAGGGCCTCGACGAATCGGCGCTGCGAAAAAAGCTGCCCGCGGTAGACGGCGCGACGCCAGACAGGATCGCCGCCTTTCTCGTCGCTCTCTACAAGGCCTACATCGACAACGACGCGGAGCTGCTCGAAGTGAACCCGCTGGTGCTCACCAAAGACGGCCGGCTGATCGCGCTCGACTGCAAATTCACCCTCGACGACTCTGGCATCAAGCGTCATGCCGAGCTGGCCAGGCAGGGTTCGCCGGAAAGACTGACAGTACTTGAGAAGAAGGGCCAGGACATAGGCTTCAAGTATATCGAGCTGGATGGCGATGTCGGCCTGCTGTCCAACGGCGCCGGCCTGACCATGACCACCATGGATGCCATCGCCCACTACGGCGGCAAGCCCGCGAACTTCCTCGAGATTGGCGGTAATGCCTATGTGCTTGGCAGGCAGGCGCTTGAGGTGGTGCTCGGCAATCCGCGCGTAAAGTCCCTGCTCATCAATTTCTGCGGCGCCATCGCCCGCACCGACGTTATGACTGACGGCGTTTTGCAGGCATGGGACTCGGTAAAACCAAAGGTGCCCGTGTTCTGGGCGATTTCGGGAACAGGCGAGGACGAGGCAAAGGCGATGCTGAAGAAGAAGCTCGGCGTCACGCCTTATCCCACCATGGACGATGCAGTGAAGGCTGCTGTGGAGGCCGCGCGATGATCGTCAGCGGCAGCGAAACCGTCCTCGTACAGGGCATCACCGGCACCCAGGCGACCTTCTGGTCGGACAAGATGATCGGATACGGCACCAGGGTCGTGGGCGGCGTTAATCCGAAGAAGGCAGGGACCACTCATCTCGACAGGCCGGTCTGGGCGTCCGCCAAGGATGCTGCGAGGGAAATAGGTCAAATCGATTGCTCCTGCGTTATCGTTCCCCCACCGGGCGTCAAGCCGTCGGTGATGGACGCGCTGGAGGCGGGGATCCGCAAGCTCGTCATACTGACCGAGCATGTGCCCGTCCACGACGTCATGTATTTCCTCGCCGCCGCCCGAGACCTGGGCGCCAGTGTCATCGGTCCCAACACCGCCGGCATCGTCACCGCTGGCGAGTGCTTCGTCGGTTTCATGCCTGCGTTCAATGAGCGCGTGTTCAAGCCGGGCAAGATCGGCGTCATATCGCGCTCTGGCAGTCTCGGCACGCTGGTCTGCCTCAACCTCGTACAGGCCGGGTTCGGTATATCCGCTTTCATTGGCATCGGCGGCGACCCCGTCATCGGCACCACGACGAAAGATGCCCTCGTCTCTCTCGACAAGGACAAGCGCACCGAGGCAGTCGCCCTTGTCGGCGAGATCGGCGGCGGCATGGAAGAGGAAGCGGCCGAATACGCAGCCACCATGAAGAAGCCCGTCGTCTCCTTCATCGCGGGGGCGGCCTCCCCTCCCGGCAAGAAGATGGGCCACGCGGGCGCCATCGTCATGGGCGGCAAGGGCTCGTGGAAGGGCAAGCACGACGCCCTCAAGGCGGCGGGCGTCACCGTGGTTCCCACCCCCTCCGGGCTCCCGGCCGCGCTCAGGGAGCGGCTCGGCCGCTAGACCCGCGGATACGGCGATGATCGAGCAAATCGAAATCCGCCGCCTCAGGTTGCCGCTGACAAAACCTTATCGCCTCTCATTCGGCGTCCAGCACGCCTTCGACACCCTGCTTGTCACGATTGCCTGCGGCGGCCGAAGCGGCTTCGGCGAGGCGACCCTGCTTCCCGGCTATACCGACGAATCCATCGACCAGAGCTGGGAAACGGCGCTTGCGGTCGCCCCGCGGCTTGCCGGCCAGCAGATGACCGCAGCGCGCGGCATCCTGTCTGACCTGCTGCCCGTTGCGGCCTTCACAGCCACAGCCTTCCTGACTGCCCTCGATATGATCGGCGACCACCCTGCGTTCAGGGCGCGGGATCATGTCGAGCTGCTCGCAATTCTCTCCAGCGACGGAGGGGACCTCGGAAAGGCGCGCGACGAAGTGGACCGGCTAGTGGAGGCCGGCTACCGCACCCTGAAGTTCAAGGTGGGGTTTGGCGTCGAGCAGGACGTTCCTGCACTTGCCGTGATGCAGCGCGCCGTTGACGGACGCGCCAGGCTGCGCGTGGATGCCAACCAGGGCTTCACCCCTCAGGAGGCTATCACCTTCCTCGATCGCATTGATCCGGAAGGGATCGAACTACTGGAACAGCCCTGCGACAAGGCTGACTGGGCGGCGGCGGAAATCGTAAGACCACACGCCCGCGTTCCGATCATGCTGGATGAATCCATCTTTGGAACCGCCGACATCGATCGCGCCGCAGATGGCGGCCTCGCCGATCTCATCAAGCTGAAGCTCATGAAACTCGGAGACATTTCCTCGCTGCAGGCGGCGCTTGACCGTATACGCTTGCGAGGCATGGAACCGGTTCTGGGCAACGGCGTTGCCACCGACATTGGCTGTTGGATGGAGTGCGCTGCGGCGCCGGGTCATGTGACGCTGGCCGGCGAGATGAACGGGTTTCTGAAGACGCCGGTTCAGCTCCTCGACCCGCCGTTATCTATGGTCGGCGCGCATGTGCTGCTTCCCGGAGAATTGCCCCGCCTCAATACTGAAGCGGTTGCGCGCGTGTCCGACGCGTCGCGGAACTTCAGTTGATCTCCAGCAGCAGCTTGCCGCGCGTGCCCCGTCCCTCGATGGTCTCGTGCGCGGCGCGTGCCTCGGCGAGCGGGAACACCTGGTCGATCACCACTTTGAGCTTTCCCGCTTGCCACGCACTGAACAGATCGTCGGTCCGGTGACCAATTTCCGCGGCGTCTCGCATATAGTCAGCCAGATGCGGGCGGGTGAAGAAGACCGATCCCGCCTCGGCCAGTTCCAACGGCGAGATGTTTTCGACAAGTCCCGAGCTGCCACCGAAATTGACGCAGAGTCCGCGCTTTTCGAGTGACCGGATCGAGCGGCTGATCGTGTCCTTGCCGACGGAATCATAGACGACACCAACGCCACGCCCACCCGTTATCTCCATGACCCGCTGGCGGAAATCCTCCGTCCTGTAGAGGATTGTATGGTCGGCGCCCCGCTCCTTTGCGATTCTCGCCTTGTCCTCGTCGCCGACGGTGACAATGACGGTGGCGCCGCGCATTTTCGCCAGCTGCGTCAGCAACTGTCCGACCCCGCCCGCGCCTGCATGGGCGAGGCAGATGTCCCCCGTTTTCAGCGCAAAGGCCGAATGGGTCAGGTAGTGCGCCGTACAGCCCTGGAGCTGCAGTGCGCAGGCGATGTCGAGCGGTATGGAATCCGGCACTTTCACCAATCGCCAGGCCGGCACCACTGCGTATTGTGCATAGGCGCCGCGATAGATGCAGTAGGCGACCCGGTCGCCCGGTTCGAGACAGGTGACCCCCTCGCCGGCTTCCTCCACCACGCCGGCGCCTTCCATACCGATCACCATCGGTAGCTGCGTCTTGTAGGTATCGGAGCGGGCATAGCTGCCCGAACGCATATAGACGTCGATGAAGTTGATTCCGGCCCAGTGCAGCCGGACCAAGGCCTCGCCCCCGGCCGGCCGGGGCCGCGCGACCTCCAGCAGCTCCAGCATGTCGGCGCCGCCGAAGCGATTGACCCCCACTGCCTTCATCATCTCAGCCATTGAAACGCCTTTGCGCCCGGAAGTAACCCCCCATTGACCGCTTTACCCCGTTTGCCGTGGCGATCAGAATGCGCGCGCCGCGACAGGATGCAAACCCCGGGAGACAGCCACGCATGATCACGATCTATGGCCGCGCCAATTCCTCCAACGTACGCAAGGTGCTCTGGCTCCTCGCGGAGATCGGCCTGGACTACGAACGGCTCGACTACGGCCGCGGCTACACGCCCTGCGACACACCGGAATACCTGGCCATGAATCCCAATGCCGTGGTGCCCACGCTCAAGGACGGCGATTTCGTCCTCTGGGAGTCCAATGCCATCATGCGCTACGTGGCCGCCAGATACGGCAAGGAAAGTCTCTACCCCCGCGACCTCCAGCAGCGCGGTATCGTCGAGCAATGGCTCGATTGGCAGCTCACTACCGGCTATATCGGCCTCCGCAACCTGTTCATGGGGCTCGCCGTGAAGGCGCCCGACTTCGCCAAGCCGGAGGTGCTAGAGAAGGCTTTGGGACAGGCCAGCGGCGCCATGCGCATCCTCGATGCCCAGCTCGCCCGCACCGGCGCCTATGTGGCGGGTCCCGAACTGACCATTGCCGATACGTCCCTGGGCATGTTCACACATCGCTGGTTCGGCCTCGACATCAAGCGTCCGGAACTGAAGGCGCTTTCCGCCTATTACGCGCGGCTGCAGAAGCGCAGGCCATTCAAGGACGTCATCGTTGCCAACGGGATCTGAGCGAACGCGCCAGCCGCTTCAGGCGGCGAATGGGAAGGGAATGAGCCTTTCCAGCGACTCCGAAAGCTCGTAGACGCTTGAGACGGCCAGATCGCGGCCATAGTCCACGCCCTCCTTCTCCGCACGCTTGCGCAGTCTTTCCTCGTGATAGTCGGTTACGTCCCTGGGCAGCGGCATGTCGCCCGCATCCAGGATGCGCAAATAGCCGTCCGCGTCCCGCGCGGGCATGATCCGGCTTTTGACCTGCCGGTTGGGTGACCAGGGAATGTCCATGACGCCCGCCTCGAAAGCGCGCACCGTGCCGACCGCTACGTCCCCGTCGCCCATCTCCAGCACCTTGTCGATCACCGGCCTCACTTCCCTGCCGATGATGTCAACCTCGAGCTGATACTCCGGCAGGCCGTCGAGACGCACCTGCCGCGCCAGATAGATGGCCATGCGAGTCAGCTTAAGGCCCGCGACGTTTGCCTCTGGCGTCGGAATGCCGAAGGCCTCATGTGTGCTCTTCGTCGTCACGCTGACCGCGCCGCCGACAGCCGCCAGCGTGCCGCCATAGGAGCACAGTGCCGCCGCCTGCTCGTCGTCATAGGGCCAGGCGCCCATCCAGTGCAGCGACGTTACCGGCGTGAACACGTCAGCGAACCCGGCCTTGCCCAGATATTCCTGTACCAGGTCGTGACAGGCCCTGATCGCCGCCGCGTCCTGGATCAGGTGCAGGGTCTGCCCCAGCTCGAGTCCGTAATTCTTCACCCCCTGCTTCGCCGCGAGCAGCGCATCGAGCACGCAGGTCATGATGGCGATCGAGGGTGGAACATTCGTTCCGGTGAGGAAGCCTGGCTGCCGCCGGTGCAGCTCTACGCCATGCTCGGCATACATCGCAGCGAGACGGTCAAGATACTGGTAATTGCGAATCCCCTCCTCGATTGTCGTCTCCTTGGTATAGGAGGTTGTGTAGGCGATGCCCGACCCCAGATAGCCCGAATAGCCTGAAGCGAAGCCCACCTCGCAGGTGAGTTTCGGATAGGACGTGCCTGAGAGCACGATGCAGGGCTTTGACGTGGACTGCGTCAGTTGGCGCGTGATCTTCGGCCCATATGTTACCATCGGATAGCCATTCAGCAGCGAACGGCCGGCTTTTTCGGATTCCTCGCTGCCCTTGAGCGCGTTCGACCACTGCTCGTTGCGCGTATAGCTGTCGGTTGTTGTCGGCACGATGTCAGCCATGCCGTCCTTGTCGAGCTGGCGCATCAGTTCCATCTGCAGAGCCAGGGTGCCGAAGCCGCCGCGCGGCTGAGTCAGGCATTTGCCAGTCCGCGCCGCCTCGCGCATAACCCAGCCGAGCTGCTTCTCGCGGGGTAGCGCCTTGTGCAAAGCTACCGCCTCGTCGAAATCGCACTCGGCGCCCGTGGGCCAACGGGCGAGATTCGCCTCGCGCATTTTCTGAAACTGCTCCAACGGTATTTGCGCTTCGCTCAGCGGCGCGCAAACCTCAGACTGCTTGGCGCTTTCGAGCATGTCGATCCTCATTTGTATTTGCCGTCACCGGCTTCAGCGTGCTCACCGCCATACGCATCGCCGCCTCTCTGTCGACCTGAGCGAGGAGACCGGCAGCGTAGAGAAGATAGTTCTGGTCAATATACAGCTTCGGCGCGCGCGGGCGCAGCGAGAATGGATCGGACGGGTCCGCCAGCGCCGCGGTGAGGATGGTCGCGGGCGCGGCGCCATGGGCGAGAATGCCGCCTGTACCGATGACCGCACCGAGACCGGTCAGGTCCTTGCCAGTTTGGAGGGTGGCCGGACCATGCACAGTTTGCACGACTTTCGATACGCCGGCATGGCGTACGACCGCCAGCCGTACGGCCTCGAAGGCCAGCGCCGCATCCAGCGCCGCTTCCTCGTCGCTCTGCGGCAGCCGCTCCACGTCGCTCTCGATCAGACTCAGCAATTCAGTTGTGCGCTCGTCTTCGAGGCCTGCACGATGGGCGATGGCCTCCCGGCCCGCCGCCGCCGCTATGGCCGCTGCGTTATGGCGCATGCCCAAATCGCCCTCGACAGTGCGTTTCACGAAAGGCTCGGGCAGGCCGGTCTGCACCACATTCTGGGCGGAGGGAACGCCGCTTGCTACCGTATGGACGTCCGTTGTCGCGCCACCGATGTCGATCACCATCAGTTCACCCCACCCGGGAAACCGCGCCGTCCCTTCCGAAAGCAGAACGGCGCCATCCATCACCGCGGCAGGCGTCGGCATCAGCACCGCGTCGAAACGGTCCGCAGCCTTGTCGATGCCTTTCGCATGTACGATACGGTCGATAAAGATCTGCCGGATGGCCGCGCGCGCCGGCTCGATGTCGAGTTCGCCGAAGGTCGGCATGACATTGCCCGTCACCGTCACTGGCAATCCGCCGCGCTTCAGCGTAGCCGCGCATTCGTCGGACGCGTCCCGGTTGCCCGCCAGGACCACCGGGCAGGCAAGGCCCGACTGCGCCAGCCTGCGCGCGTTGTGCAGGATGACATCGCTGTTGCCTCCGTCGGTGCCTCCTGCCAGCAGGATCATGTCGGGTTTGAGGTCATGCAGCGACACGACATCGGCGTCGTTGAGCCGATAGGAAAACGCTCCGACCAGCTTTGCGCCGGCGCCAAGCGCGGCCCGGCGCGCCGCCTCCGCCGTCAGCTCTTTCACCAGTCCCACCGTTGCCATGCGCAGCCCGCCGGCGGCACTGGACGAGGCAAGCCTGTGGGCGAACTTCGGCAACGCGCCCATGCGCCGCTCCAGGTCGGACAATGCTGCATCCATGCCGATGGTTACGTCTCTCGTCACCGTGGAAGGCCCCTGTCCGGAGCCAAGAATCCGCCCGTCCGCAAGATCGACGGCGCGGAGCTTCGTATAGGTGCTTCCGAAATCGATGAGCAGCGCAACACTCATGAGACGGCGATCCTTTCGCCATTGGCGCGCGCGGCGAAGTCGCGGTTGAGTAGAACTATGACGTCGTCTGTGCGCGTATTGGGCGTGAACACCCGGTCGAAACCCATGTCCTTGAAGGTGCGCTCCACCTCGTCCCATCCATGCTTGCCGACGACCAGGTTGCCGCCGACATAGAGCAGTATGTCTTCGAGCCCCGCCTCGACGCACAGGTCCCTGAAACCCCGGCAGTCCAGTTCGCCCTGTCCGTAGAGCGATGACACGAGGATTGCGTCGGCGGCAGTCTCGATTGCCGCCTTGATAAAGTCGCCAGCAGGCGTCAGTGCGCCGAGCGCCACTATCTTGAATCCAGCCTCCTCAAGAGCGAGCGACAAGATGCGGTTGCCCACGATATGGGTGTCGGCGCCAATTACGCCCGTGACCAGCGTCTTGCCTATTGCGGGGCCCTCTGCCTTCAACGCCATGCCGCGCCTCCATGCGCGTTTTCCCTCATGAGTCTAGCGCCGCGGGTACCGTGCCTCAATAAATAATGGGACACTACGACCCATTTTCTGAGTGACAATTAACCCTTCGCCATGGCCTCGACGTCCTCGGCGAGCTTGGCGGGAACAGTGAGGCCATCCTTGGCGGCCTTCTTCCTAAGTGCCTCGCGCCGACTGCCTGGAATGCGTGCGCCCTCCTGGGAAGCGATGCTCTCCAGGATGACTTCGATACGATGGAGGAAATGATCCCTGCCGGCGAAAGCCTCCGGATCGATCAACAGAAAAAATTGGCCCACGCCGGGCGGCGGACCGTCGGTGGTGAAGAAAGACGACGCTTCCGTAGAAAGCGCGCTCCCCGTGAGGGGCGCGGAGAGGATTTCCACCATCAGGCCGAGCGCCGCGCCTTTGGCGCCACCCATGGGCAGCAGCATGCCTTCCGCGAGGGCCACACCCGGATCCGTTGTCGGCTTGCCATGACGGTCCGTGGCCCATCCTTCCGGTATGGGCTTCCCGGCCTGCTGAGCGGTGAGGATGTTGCCGCGCGCCACCTGCGTCAGCGCCAGATCGATCATCAGCGGCAATCCCTTGGCGCGCGGCGCGCCGAAGGCAAGCGGCTGCGTGCCGTAAATTGGCCGATTGCCACCCCAGGGCGCCATGCCCTGGGGCGTGTTGCCGACAACGAGCGAGATCAGCCCCGCTTCCGCCGTCCGCTCCACATGATGTCCGAGCACACCGCAATGATGCGAGTGCGCGAAGGCTACGCTCGCGATACCATTCTTGCGCGCC
>JAYZVT010000311.1:0-5205 GCA_036155355.1 Pseudomonadota bacterium | reverse complement strand
GCAGCTCGAAGTCATGCGCCTCCTCGAGGGCGTCGAGCAGACTACGCTTCACGCGTGTGCGCGCCGCGGCCTTGAAGTTCTCGGCGATGCGATCCTTCACGGCATCGCGCAACTTGGTGACGGTCTCGAAGCCGAGGTTGGATGCTAAGGCGTCGTTCACGTCCGGTTTCACCGGACGGTTGACGTCCTTTACTGTCACGTTGAATTCGGCGTCCTTGCCGGCCAGATGCTGCGCGCCGTAGTCGGCAGGGAAAGGAATCTTGAGGGTCTTTGTGTCGCCTTTCTTCAGGGCGACAAGACCATCCTCGAAGCCGGGTATGAAGTTCCCGGAACCGAGCACGATGCTGGCATCGTCGGCCTTGCCGCCATCGAAGGCCTTGCCATCGATGAAGCCCTCGAAGTCAATTGTCAGGCGGTCGCCCTTTTCGGCGGCGCCTTCCTTCGGCTCATAAGTGGTGCTGTCGCGGACAAGCTGCTCCATGGCCTTCTCGATTTCGGCCTCAGGCACGTCGGCGGTGAGCCGTTCAAGCTTCAGCTTGGATAGGTCCGTGATCTTGATCTCGGGCAGCACCTCGAACGACATCGTGTAGGCGAGGTCGGCCTTACCGAGGATGATCTTCTCGATTGCTTCCTTGTCCTCGCCGAGCGTGATGTCTGGCTGGGCGGCCGGGCGCTCCTTGCGGTCGCTCAGCGCCTTCTGGCTGGTCTCGGCTACAGTCTGCTCCAGCACTTCGGCCATGAGCGAGCGGCCATAGACCTTGCGCAGGTGCTCCACCGGCACCTTGCCTGGACGGAATCCCTTCAGGCGAACGGTGTCCTTGATTTCGTCGAGCCGGCGGCTCAGCCGCTTGCCAAGCTCCCCTGCCCCAACAACCACCTTCAACTCGCGCTTGAGCCCATTGGACGTGTTTTCAGTTATTTCCATCGTCGTTTCTTGCCAACCTGTTGGATTGAAGCCGGAATCCGCGCCATGCGGCGATCAGCGCGGCTCCGGTCGAGACCGGGTAGTGGGCCTTGGTGCGGGCGGAGGGACTTGAACCCCCACGGCCAAAGCCACCAGAACCTAAATCTGGCGTGTCTACCAGTTCCACCACGCCCGCCTGCAAGGCCGGCACGTTGCCGCGCCGGCCGCCGGACGCGACCCCTATATCATGAAGGATTCCGTCGGGGCTAGCCTTTAACCCGGGCCTCCCGCCGCTATTTCAATAGCACAGGCAGCAGGCTCACATAGGTCGCCGGAAGGCACAGCGCCCACATCCAGTCCGCATCCATCCCGCTATGGGACGCGACGGACAGGCCGAGCCACAATGCGCCAAAATAGATCAGATTTGTCATGGGTTCAGACCGCTCCTGTCCTGGTTGGCTGACCTCGCGGAAGTGGGTGCAACCGGGGTGCCAGGCGGGGATCGTCTACGGCTTAACCTTGACGGCGGCGGCGCGCCCTTTACGGTAACGGAAACCGAAGCGGCGGATGGACCGTAGAAACAGAAATGAAGGCGCGCGCGATCAACAACTGGCTGGTGACGCTGGCCGTGACGCTGGCGCTGCTGGTCAGTCCGTGCCTTTCCTTCGGGGCTATCACCGGAGTCACGCCGGCACACGCTGCGACACTTGCAATGGGACCGCAAACCGCGGGGCACCAGCATGACGGCGCTGGCTACGGGCATGGCGCGCATGCAGACACGCACAGTCATGACAATGGCGGGACGCCTGCCGATCCGCAGTCCTGCTGCAAGATTTGCGACGCCTGGCTTTCTGGTCGGCAGGACGGGGACGATCCTGTTGTTCTGAGCAATGTACTCGCGGCCAAGGCCGGCGCTTTCGGCCCAAACCTGTTCGCGGCGGATGCAGCCGATGCCTGGATGTCGCATCGAATGCTCACAAGCCGCGCTGCAGCACCTCCCACGTCACCACGGCCTGCGGTGGCGATCTACCGTTCCACCGGCCGCATAAGAATCTAGATTCCCACCCCAGTACCTGAATGCGTGGGCCGCGCCGCAAGCGCGCGCCGTGCGTCCAATTCAACAACCTGAGACAGGACAGACCTGGGGGTGTCAGGTGACTTACCGATATCTATGGCTCGCATTGCCATTGGCGTTGTCTGCCTGCAAACGAACCGGGGACGATTTCGCGCCCCCGGCCTATCATCCGGCGAGCCCGCTGGCGCAGGCTGGCGTAATACCGCAGCCAGCGCAGGCGCTGCAAAGTGAAGCGGTCGAGGCGCGCGCCGCAATCGAACGCCCGGCCGAGCCGGCACATACCCCTCCACCAACGTCAGGAGGCGGCCATGGCCACCATGCCCATTGATAGCGTTCATGCGCCGCAGCACAAACGCTGCGTTGTCTCCTGCCTGGCGTTGGCGCTCATGCTGTCCGGATGCGCGTCTACGAGTCCGGAACCGCTATTCCATGACGTGGCCTACACGGTGGAGAAACGCTCCGGCAACCGCATCGCCTGGCAAGCGGGCCCCTATACCGATCCGGCCGCAGATGCCGTCATCCGGGGCCTGCTGTCAAAGCCGCTCACGGCGCGGGCCGCCGTTCAGGTGGCGCTGCTCAACAACCGCGAGCTTCAGGCCAACTACGCCGAACTGGGAATTGCACAGGCCGCGCTTGTGCAGGCGAAAACGCCGCCCAACCCGGTACTGGACGGGGCGATCACCTTTCCCGAGGACGGCGGCACCAACCTGGCCTTCGGCCTGGCGATGAATGTCATCCAGGTTCTCTACATTCCGCTCAAGGCGCGGGTAGCGGAGTCGCAGATCGAGGAAGCCAAGCTCAAGGTTGCTTCCGAAGTGCTCGGCGTCGCCACGCGCACGCATCTTGCTTTCATCGACTACCAGGCGAGCCAGCAGACCATTGAGTTGCTCACGCAGGTAATCGAGTCCACACGCGCGTCGGTGACGGCGGCGAAGGCGCTGCGGGAGGCCGGCAACACCACGGCGCTCGAATTCGAGAGTCAGAGCGCGCAGCTGACAGAGGCCAAGCTCGAACTGGCCGCTGCCGAAACGCGAAGCGTGGAAGCGCGCGAGCGGCTCAACCTGCTGCTCGGACTTCATGGCGCCCAGACGCGTTGGACCGCGCCCGGGAGACTGCCGGACCCGCCAGGCAGGGATATCAATCTCCAGCAAGCGGAGCGACGCGCGATAAAGGCGAACCTGGAACTGGCGTCGGCACGCCAGGGGCTCATTACACTTGCCCGCAAGTACCGGCTCGAAAAGGCGAATGCCATCGTACCGGATCTCGAAGCGGGCGGTGAATGGGAACGCGACGACGGCGAAAAAGAAGGAGGACCCATCTTCGAGGTGCAACTGCCCATCTTCGACCGGGGCAGGGCCCGCAAGGCGGCCGCGCAAATGGAAATCATCCGCGCGCGGGACAACTACACGGCCCTCGCCGTCCGCATCCGTTCAGCCGCGCGGCTTGCCGTTGCGAGCCTGCAGAACTCCCGCGCGGCAGCTACCTACTATCGCGAGACCGTCATTCCGCAGAGTGCGCGGCTGCTGGACGAGACGCTCAAGGAGTACAACGCCATGCAACGCGGCGTCTTCAACCTGATCCAGGCGAAAGAACGGCAGATCAGAGCTGGCGAGCGCTATGTCGAGGCGCTTGCCAACTACTGGAAGGCGCGCGTGCGCTTCGCAGCGCTGATGCAAGGGGTCATGCCGCCGGAAGGCGGCGCAGCGCCCGCGCCGCGTGGCGCTGCGCAGGTTGCCAATGCAGGAGGACACTGACCATGAAGAAACTCACACGCCGGGAAGCCCTGGCGGCCGGATCGGGTCTGGCGCTGGCGGGATCATCCCTGCTGACGGCCCCAGCTCAAGCCCAGACGGGGCATGAGCACCATGGCGGTCATGGTGCTGCGCCAGCGGCCGCGGCGCCGAAAGCCCCACCTCCCGTCTCCACTGGCCGCTACAGCCATCCGGCATCGAATCCCTATTACGCGCGGACAATCGTGCCTGGGACCGAGGTGCCGCCGGGCGAACCTGGCACGGACTACACGCCGGTGGTGACGCCGAACGGCACGTCCCTGCCCTACCAGGTTGTTGAAGGCGTGAAGGTCTATCATCTCGTCGCCGAGCCTGTGCTGCATGAATTCGCTCCCGGCCTGAAGGCGCATTGCTGGGGCTACAACGGCCGCGTCCACGGGCCGACCATTGAGGCCGTGGAGGGAGACAGGGTGCGTGTCTATGTCACCAACAAGCTGCCGGCGGAAACATCCGTTCACTGGCATGGCGTAATTCTTCCCAGCGGGATGGACGGCGTGGGAGGGTTGAGCCAGAAGGTGATCCATCCCGGCGAGACATTTCGCTACGAGTGGACATGGGTCCAGCACGGCACCTTCATGTATCACTCGCACCATGACGAGATGACCCAGATGGGCATGGGTCTCATGGGCATGATCGTCGTGCATCCGCGCAAGCCCAAGCGTCCCCGGCCGGACCGGGATTTCGCGATCATGCTCAGCGAGTGGGAAATCAAGCCAGGCACCTATCGTCCGGACACGAACGCATTTGCGGGGTTTAACACGCTGACGATGAACGCCAGGGCTTTCCCGGGCACGGACCCGCTTGTGGCCAAGCTGGGAGACCGGGTCCGTATCCGCCTTGGCAACCTGTCGGCGATGGATCACCACCCGATCCACCTGCATGGCTACGCCTTCCAGGTGACGGAAACGGATGGAGGCGAGATTCCCGAGGCGGGCATCTGGCCCGAGACCACGGTGCTGGTCGCCGTCGGCACGACGCGCAATGTGGAGTTCATTGCGGACAATCCGGGCGACTGGGCCATGCACTGCCACATGACCCACCACGTGATGAACCAGATGGGCCACGGCATACCCAACATGGTTGGGGTCGATCCCAGCCGGCTGAACCAGAAGATGTCCGGGCTGTTGCCGGCCTACATGACCATGGGGGAGACCGGCATGGGCGAAATGGGAAAGCACGCCGCTCACATGGCCATGCCGGAGAACAGTATCCCCATGGTCGGCGCCAACGGTCCCTACGACTACATCACCATGGGCGGCATGTTCACAGTGCTGAAGGTGCGCGAAGGGCTGACCAGTTACGACGATCCGGGCTGGTACAGCCCGCCCAAGGGGACGCTCGCGCGCAAGGCGACAACGGAAGAGATGGAGAATGACGGAATCGTGGCTTGAGCGCTTCAATCCACTGGTCCAGATACGGAAAGAAAGGAAAACAAT
>JAYZVT010000310.1:0-3817 GCA_036155355.1 Pseudomonadota bacterium | reverse complement strand
GCTCCGCCGTTGCCTGGTTCGCAGGCTCCCCGTCGGTAACTGGCCAGGTGCTGACGAATGACGGTGGGCGTCACCTGACGCGCGCCACGCCTCATGACGACCTGCCGAAGGAGTGAGCATGAGCGTGACCCTCCCGCAAGCACATCGCTGCATCGTGGTCTCGAACCTGCGCCTGCCCTTTCTCATCGGCATCTACGAGCATGAGAAGAAGCGGCCGCAGGAAGTTCTTGTAACGATTCACATGTTCGTGCCCGAGCGGGAACGCGTCAGCGGCAGCGACATCGCCGACCACGTCTCCTATGGCGACGTGGTGCGCGGCGTGAAGGCCATAGCCGCATCCGGCCGGCATATCCCGCTGGTCGAGAATCTCGCCGAGGAAATCGCCGATGTGGCGCTTGCCGACGCCCGTGTCGCGCGCGTCGTCGTGGACGTGCGCAAGACGCAGATCATCCCCGAGGCGGAAGGAGTGGGCGTCATCATCGAGCGCAGCCGGGACTGACCCACAATGGCCTATGACATATCGGTCATCATCCCCGCATACAGCGCCGAAACATTTATCGTCCGCGCCGTCAGATCACTGCAGCGCCAGGGGCCGCTCGCCATCGAAACCATCATCTGCGCTGACGACGGCGTTGACTACACCGCCATCCTGCGCGGACATGGGATAGACACCACTCACATCCGGCAATGCCGAACGGCGAAGCCAGCTTCAGGCCCCGCGGCCGCGCGCAACGCCGCGCTGGCTCTTGCGCAGGCGGACGTCATCGCCTGTCTCGACGCCGATGACGAGTTCCTCGAAGGCCGCCTGCCCGCGCTCATCGGAGCCGTCGGCCAGCTTGGCGCGGTTACCGGACCGACGGTGGAATTTTCCGGCGGCCAGGCGACGCGCCAGACCGTGCCCGCACAGCGCGGCTACCTCACCGTCGCCGACATCTGCGGGCTGCGGATGCCGCTGTTCCCGGTATTCAGGCGCGAATTCGCCGGCGGCGGCTGGCCCGACCTGCCCTTCGCCGAGGACATGATCTTCAACGCCGGCCTCGCCACGCGCGTGCCGCGTTACGGCTATGTCGAGGAGGCTGTCTACTGCTACCACCAGCACCCTGGTTCCCTGACCGGATCGGATCAGGCGCTTGCCCGCGCCCGCGCCGCCTATGACCTGATCCTGGTGCATCTCGACGGCGTGGACTGGCCACAGGACGCGCGGAACTGCGTTCGCAACGCCATTCACGAGGACATCGCCAACGCGGATGCGGCGCTGGCGCGCGGCGAGACCGCGTGGCGTGGTACAGTCTCCTGAGCCCGCGCTGATCGCGCACGGAACGAACCGGCAGATGTCAGACCAGGAAACCGGGGACGGCGGCACCGTCATGACACGACTCGCGAAAAAGGTGCTGGACCGCAAGGAGTCCGGCCCCGATGTTGTCGCGCGTCACCTGAAGACTCTACCCAATTCGCCGGGCGTCTACCGCATGATCGGCTCCGACGGCGAGGTGCTTTACGTGGGCAAGGCGCGCAGCCTCAAGAAGCGCGTGCAGAGCTATGCGCGGCTGGGCGGCCACACCAACCGCATCGCCCGCATGATCGCTTCCACCTGCGACATGGAATTCGTCACCACACGCTCGGAGAGCGAGGCGCTGCTGCTCGAGGCCAACCTCATCAAGCGGCTACGGCCGCAATTCAACGTGCTGCTGCGCGACGACAAGTCCTTCCCCTATATCCTCATCGCCGGCGATCACCCCGCGCCGCAGATCCTCAAGCACCGCGGCGCGCGCAAGCGCGAAGGCGACTATTTCGGACCCTTCGCCTCGGCGGGGGCGGTCAACCGCACCATCAACACCCTGCAGCGCGCATTCCTTCTGCGCTCCTGCACCGACAGCTATTACGAAAGCCGCACGCGCCCCTGCCTGCTCTTCCAGATCAAGCGCTGCTCCGCGCCCTGCACCGGCGAGATCAAACCCGAAGACTACGCCGCGCTGGTGGAAGATGCGCGCGACTTTCTCAGCGGGCGCAGCGACAAGGTGAAGGTGCATCTGCAAGAGCTGATGCAATCTGCCAGCGACAATATGGATTTCGAGGCCGCCGCCTCCTACCGCGACCGCCTCACGGCGCTCAGCCACGTGCAGGCCTATCAGGGCATCAACCCGCGCGGTGTGGACGAGGCCGACGTCTTCGCCATCCATCAGGATGGCGGGCAGGCCTGCGTGCAGGTGTTCTTCTTCCGCACCGGACAGAACTGGGGCAACCGCGCCTACTTCCCGCGTATCGACAAGACGCTGGAGCCGGACGAGGTGCTGGAGTCCTTCGTCGCCCAGTTCTACGACGACAAGCCCTGCCCCAGGCTGATCCTGCTCTCCCATGACGTGCCGGGCCGCAGGCTGCTGTCCGAAGCCTTCACCGCCCGCGCCGGCCACCGCATCGAAGTTGCCGTGCCCAGGCGCGGCGACAAGCGTGAGGCCATGGAGCACGCGCTGATGAATGCCCGCGAGGCGCTGGCGCGGCGGCTGGCCGAGTCTGCATCGCAGCGCCGCCTGCTCGACGCACTGGGCGACACCTTCGGCCTCGACGAACCGCCCTCCCGCATCGAGGTATTCGACAATTCGCACATCCAGGGCGCCAACGCCGTCGGCGCCATGATCGTCGCCACGCCGGAAGGTTTCCGCAAGAACGCCTACCGCAAGTTCAACATCCGCTCGCAGGACCTGGCGCCCGGCGATGACTACGCCATGATGCGCGAAGTGCTGTCGCGCCGCTTCTCGCGGCTGGTCAAGGAGACCGGCGGCACGGAGAAGCCTGAAGGCGACGGTGAGGACGCGGCCGACTGGCCGGACCTGGTGCTGATCGACGGTGGCGCCGGGCAGCTCTCCGCCGCCAAGGCAGTCCTTGACGAACTGGGACTTGAATCCATCGCCGTTGCCGGCATCGCCAAAGGGCCAGACCGCGACGCGGGACGCGAACGCTTTTTCATCCCCGGCCGCCAGCCCTTCATGCTGGAGCCGCGCGATCCCGTTCTCTACTTCGTCCAGCGTCTGCGCGACGAGGCGCACCGCTTCGCCATCGGCGCGCACAGGGCCAAGCGCAAGAAGGCCATCTCCGCCACGCCCCTCGATGATCTTCCCGGCGTCGGCCCCGCGCGCAAGCGGGCCCTGCTCCAGCATTTCGGATCGGCCAAGGCGGTCAGCCGCGCCGGCGTCGCCGATCTGCGCAAGGTGGAAGGCATCTCCGCCCGCATGGCGCAAGCGATCTACGACTTCTTCCACGAGCAGGCGTGACGGTCAGAACTCCACTTCGAGTTCGATGATCTCGTCGGGTTCCGCGAGCGCTCCTTGCGTCCACTCCTGCATCAGCGGCCAGTTTAAGATGGTCTCGCAATAGGCGGTCTGCGCCTCGTCGAGTTCCACCGCATAGGTGCAGAAACGCGTGCACACCGGCGCATGCATGGCGTCGGCCATGGTCGGCCGCTTGCCGAACAGCCAGGGGCCGCCATAGGTCGTCAGGCATTCTGTCCAGATGGTGCGGATGCGTTCCACGTCCGGTCGCGCGCCGGAGAATATCTTGAAGGTCTTGTGGCGCGCCTTGAGATTCATCGGCAGCGCCGAGCGCATGTTATAGAAGCCGGAATGCATCTCGCCGGAGACGGCGCGGCAATGGGCGCGCGCCACCTTGTCCTGCGGCAGCAGGCCCGCATCCGGCGCGATCTCGGCCACATACTCCGCGATGGCCAGGGTGTCCCACACCGTCACGTCGCCATGGGTGAGCCGCGGCACCAGCACCGATGGCGACAGCAGCAGCAGTTCCTGCCGCGCTTCGGGATCGTCCG
>JAYZVT010000309.1:0-3581 GCA_036155355.1 Pseudomonadota bacterium | reverse complement strand
CCTCGGACGTAACGCCGACGCAGCTCAAGGCGCTGCACATCCGCCTCGCGCTGCCGGATAAGAAGTAGAGCGTGCGGCGGCACACACCCTCCCCTCGACGGGGAGGGCCGGCGGCGAAGCCGCCGGGGTGGGGTGATGCTTCGTCGCCCATTATCCCCCCACCCCTGATCCCTTCCCGCCAGGGGGAGGGAAATTGAGTTCGCCTCTGAATGGCGGTTGACCACCGGGGGAACGGCTGGCCCCGCCGTGGTTTAATTCAGGCATGGGCAAGGTCGTCATTCTGGTCAATCGCAAGGGAGGCACGGTCCGCGACCGGGGTCCGGGCCGCATCGAGGCGCAGTTGCGCGATGCGGTTGAAGCCGCCGGCTGGGACGCGGATATCCGTCTCATCCACCCGCGCGCCTTCGCATCCGACATCCGCGCCCTGCTGAAGCGCAAGGACCCACCCGAGGTCATCGTCATCGGCGGCGGCGACGGCTCGCTCTCCACCGCCGCTGGCGTGCTCGCCGGGACGGACACCGCGCTCGGCGTGCTTCCGCTCGGCACCATGAACCTCTATGCCCGGGCGCTGGGCATGCCGCTGGACACCGGCGAGGCCATCGCCGCTCTCGCCACGGCCCGGCCGCGCCAACTCGACCTGCTGGACATCAACGGCCACCAGGTGCTCCAGCACGCCACCATGGGCCTGACGGCCAAGGTCATCCGCATTCGCGAGTCCATGCCCTACCGCACGCGCTTCGGCCGCCTCACCAATGGCGTCATCGCCTGGATGCGCGCCATCCGCGTGCCGCGCCCGGTGCGCGTCGTCGCCCGCGGCGGCGATGGCGAGGATTTCAGCCGCGTCGCCACCGCGCTGCTCATCTCCAACAACCGCCTGCCCGAGGAGATCGGCGAGACGCCGGTGTCGCAGGACATGACCAAAGGCGAGATCGGCGTCTATGTCTGCGCCTCGCGCCGCCGCGCCGATGTGGTGGCGCTGACGCTGGCGACGACTCTCGGCATCTGGCGCAGCACCGAGCTCGTGGAGGAGATCGTCGTGCGCGACCTGACCATCGAGACCGGCCGCAGCCGCGTGCGCATGGTCATCGATGGCGAGCTGGTGCGACTGAAGACGCCGCTGAAATGCAGCATGCGCCGCAAATGCCTCAAGGTGCTGACGCCCCGGCCCGCGAATGACCTGAAAAGCTGATTTCCGAGCAAGGGCTTGCGCCCCGGGCCAGGCCCGGTCCATACCCCGCCTCGGTCATTGGACCTGACACGATCCTCTGGCACACTCGATCAACCGGTCCGGCCGCCAGGCCGGAAAAAGCCGGAATAAAGAAGGCACCTGGGGAGCAAACGCATGGCCAGCAATCTGTCCGACGAACTGCGCTCGGGCGCGCTGCTGTATCACAGCCATCCGCGCCCCGGTAAGCTGGAGATCAAGGCCACCAAGCCGCTCGGCAACCAGCGCGACCTGGCGCTCGCCTATTCGCCGGGCGTGGCCGCCGCCTGCGAAGCAATAGCGGACAATCCCGCCGAGGCCGCCAACCTCACCGTGCGCGGCAACCTGGTCGCAGTCATCACCAACGGCACGGCGGTACTTGGCCTCGGGTCCATCGGCGCGCTCGCCTCCAAGCCGGTGATGGAAGGCAAGGCCGTGCTGTTCAAGAAGTTCGCCGGCATCGACGTTTTCGACATCGAGGTGGACACCCTCGACGTGGATCGCTTTGTCGATGTGGTGGCGACACTCGAGCCGACCTTCGGCGGCATCAACCTGGAAGACATCAAGGCGCCCGAATGCTTCGAGATCGAGGATCGCCTGCGCAAGCAGATGAAGATCCCGGTTTTCCACGACGATCAGCACGGCACGGCGATTATCGTGGCGGCGGCGATCCTCAACGGGCTGGAGCACGCCGGCAAGGATATCGGCAAGGTCAAGATCGTCACCTCGGGCGCCGGCGCCGCCGCGCTCGCCTGCCTCAATCTCCTCGTCAGCCTGGGCGCGAAGCGCAAGAACATCTGGGTCACGGACCTGGAGGGCGTCGCCTACAAGGGCCGCAAGGCGCTGATGGACCGCTGGAAGGCGGAGTTCGCCCAGGACACCAAGGCGCGCACGCTTGCTGACGTCATCGGCGACGCCGACGTGTTTCTCGGCCTGTCCGCCGGCGGCGTGCTCAGCCCGGAAATGCTGAAGAAGATGGCGCGGCGGCCCCTGGTCATGGCGCTCGCCAACCCGGTGCCGGAGATCATGCCGGACCTGGCGCGCGAGACCCGCGACGACGCCATGATCTGCACCGGCCGCTCCGACTTCCCCAACCAGGTGAACAACGTCCTGTGCTTCCCCTACATCTTCCGCGGCGCGCTGGACGTGGGCGCCACCGCCATCAACGATCACATGAAGCGCGCCGCAGTCACGGCCATTGCCAGCCTGGCGCATGAGGCGTCTTCCGACGTGGCCGCCCAGGCCTATGGCGGCGTCACCCGCACCTTCGGTCCCGACTACCTGATCCCGTCGCCCTTCGATCCGCGCCTGATCCTGCGCATCGCGCCCGCGGTCGCCAAGGCCGCGATGGATTCCGGCGTCGCCACCCGGCCCATCGTTGACTTCCCGAAATACGAGGAGGAGCTGGCCCGCTTCGTCTTCCGCTCCGGCTCGATCATGAAGCCGGTGTTCGAGCGCGCCAAGACCGACCCGCGCCGCGTCATTTATGCCGAGGGAGAGGACGAGCGCGTTCTGCGCGCCGCCCAGGTGTCCATCGAGGAAGGCATCGCCGTGCCCATCCTCATCGGCCGTCCCGACGTCATCAGGTCGCGGCTGGAGCGCTACGGCCTCACCGTCCGCCCCGACAAGGACTTCGCCGTGGTCAACCCCGACGATGATCCGCGCTACCGGGAATATGTGGACACCTATTACGAGCTGACCTGCCGCAAGGGCGTGACGCCCGACGCCGCGCGCACGCTCGTGCGCACCCGCTCCTCGCTGATCGGCGCCATCGCCGTCAGGCGCGGCGAGGCGGACGCGCTCATCTGCGGCCTGCATGGGCGCTTCACCGGACACCTGAAGCACATCCGCGACGTCATCGGGCTTGCACCCGGCGTGCGCGACTTCTCCGCCCTGTCGCTGGTGATCCTGTCGCGCGGCGCCTATTTCCTCGCCGACACCTACGTCTCGGAGAACCCGAGCGCGGAGGAGATCGCCGAGATGGCCGATCTGACCGCTGCGCAGGTGCAGCGCTTCGGCCTCACTCCGCGCATCGCGCTGCTGTCCCACTCCAATTTCGGCTCCGCTGAAACCGAGAGCGCGAAGAAGATGCGCCGGGCGCTGGCCATCCTGCGCGAGCGCGCGCCCGACCTGGAGGTGGACGGCGAGATGCATGGCGACGCCGCCCTGCAGGTGGAGTACCGCAAGCGGCTATTTCCCGGCTCGCGCCTGGAAGGGGAGGCCAACGTGCTCATCATGCCGAGCCTCGACGCCGCCAATATCGCCTACCAGATGATAAAGGTGCTGGCGGATGCCTTACCCGTCGGGCCGATCCTGCTCGGGGCGGCGAAGCCCGCGCATATCCTCACCCCGTCGGTGACCGCGCGCGGCGTCGTCA
>JAYZVT010000308.1:0-9066 GCA_036155355.1 Pseudomonadota bacterium | reverse complement strand
TCGCTGGGCGCGATCTTCTACATCACCATGGACATAGCGGTGCACTGGGGAATCCTGCGCCATCTGCGCGATGCCGTGGACGCGAGGCCTGCCATCCTTGTCTCAGCCATCATCCTCGACGCCGCGGTGCTTGGCGCATTGCTTGTCATCAAGGCATCGAGCGACATGACAGTCGTCTACGCGGCTATCATAGGGTTCATTGTGATCTTTGGAGGCGAAAGGCTGTTCCTGCGGCGGCTCGCTTCCGGTGGCGCGCAACCGGAATGATCCCCGACACGGCAATGGCCCCCACCTGGCTCACGGGTCTGCGCCGCTATCTTGCCGTGTCGCTTGGCGCGCACCTCACATGGGAAGTGCTGCATTTGCCGCTCTACACTTTGTGGAAGGTTTCGAATGCGCGCGAACTTGCTGTCGCCATCCTGCATTGCACGGCGGGAGACATGCTGATTGCGTTGTCGGTCCTTGCCTCGGCCCTCGTCGCCGCCGGCACGACAGCGTGGCCGGCCGCGGCGAGGCTGCGTGTTGGCTTGCTTACCTTGATGCTCGGCCTCGGCTATACGATCTTCAGCGAATGGTGGAATGTGCATGTGACGAAAACATGGGCATATTCTGACCTGATGCCAGTCGTTCCGCTGACAGGAATTGGCGTGTCCCCTCTGTTGCAATGGCTCGTCGTGCCGGCGATGGCTCTGGCCATAGCTTCGCGGGGAAGCAGGCCCTGCTGAACGTCGTCACAGATGATCCGGCAATTGCAGAAAGCGGGGGGTAGGGCTATTTGACCTTTTCGAGACGTCCGGTGATGCGCCGCAACTGGACGCCGTCCCGCATTCTCTCGAAATCGGTATTCATGCCGCCCGTCGTCAGCGTGCGCTTGTACACCTGCACCTCGTAGCCGCCCGTATCGGTGATGTAGAGCGCGCTGATGGTCAGTGTCTGCTGCTCGATGCCGGCCCACACATAGGGCTCGCCGGCGAGCGGGTCGGCCGGCACCTGGCTGCCAAAAACGTCCTTGCCGGCGACCGAGTAGTACAGTCCCGGACGGCTGCGCACCGGCAGGAAGGACGCCTTGTGGCTCTTGCGCTGGGTTGTCTTGGAGGAATTGGTGTAGCGGATCACAGTGGTCCACTGGACCTGGAAACCGGTCTTTTCATACGGCCCGATGACGACGTTGAAATCGCGCTCGGACAGGTCTTCGCCGACGACCGAGATGGAGCGGCCGACATAGGTGCCGAAGAAGGCCTTGTGGTCGGTTTCGGCCACAGCCGGTGGCGCGAGGCCCGCTACCAGGGCGAGTGCGGCCAGCAACATGACGAGACGGGTGATCGGCTTCATGTCGGCGGTACTCCACGAAACGACGCGAGGGAGTTGTTTAAAATTCTAGCATGGCGGCGCAGATCCGGAGGCAGAATCCTGCCCGCAGAGGGGCACCGCGCGCAATGGCCGCGAGGGGGTCGCATGGCGAGGGTTCCCACCGCCCCCGTTCCGGTCTAAAGGGCTGGCTGCGATCCAAACAGGCGAGCCCGAGCGCGCGGTGACAAAAGCTTCCCAGATCGAGTCCGGAAAAGCAGCCAAGCCGCCGGAAAAGAAGATAAAAAAGAAGCGCGCTGGCCCCTTCAAGGTGTACCGGGAAGGGGGTTGGCTGCTGTATTTCTGGCATGGCATGGGGATCGGCACCTGGGCGCGCCTGCTGGCGCGGGGCCGCTTCGACGTCACGCTCAACTGCCTGCCGAACATCCTCACGGTGACGCTCTGGGCGCCGGTCAACAGCGTGCTTTATTACCTGTCGGAGGCGATCTTCGGCCGCCGGGCCGCCGCGCACCGGATCTCGCCCGCGCCGCTGTTCGTGCTTGGCCACTGGCGCTCGGGCACAACGCTGCTGCATGACCTGCTCGCCTGCGACCCGGCGCATGGCTACCCGACCACCTATCAGTGCTTCTTTCCCGGCCACTTCCTGCTGACCGGGGGCGCGGTGCGGCGCTGGTTCAACTTGTTCCTGCCGCGGAAGCGTCCCATGGACAATGTCGAGGTCGGCGTGGACCGGCCGCAGGAGGACGAGTTCGCCTTCGCCAATATGGGCCTCGGTACTCACTATGTGACGCTGGCCTGGCCGCGGCACGGGCCACAGGACATGAAGTATCTCGACTTCGAGGGCGCGACGCCGGACGAGAAGGCGCGCTGGGAAGAGGGCTTTCTGTGGTTCATCCGGCGGCTGTCATTCCGGCAGAAGAAGCGTCTGGTGCTGAAGTCGCCGGCGCACACGGCGCGCATCGCCACGCTCTTGAAGCTGTTTCCCGACGCGCGCTTCGTGCATATCGCGCGCTCGCCGCTCGCCATCTTTCCATCGACGCGCAAACTGTGGAAGGCGCTCGACTCGGTGCAGGGGCTGCACAACCCCGCCCAGGACGATGCCTGGATCGACGAGTTCGTCTTCTCCACCTTCGAGCGGGTCTACCGCGCCTATGAGCGCGACCGCGGGCTGATCCCGCCGGGCCGTCTGGTGGAGATCAGCTACGAGGATCTCGCCGCGAATCCGAAAGCCGTGCTGAAGGACATCTACGAGCGGCTCGATCTTGGCGGCTTCGACAAGGCCCTGCCGCATGTGGAGCGCTATCTCGCAACCCAGGGCGACTACCAGGGCAACGTGTTCGAGGTGCCGGCGCCGCTGCGCGCGGACATCGCACGGCGCTGGCGGGGCTATATCAGGCGCTTCGGTTATGACGGGGAGGTGTGAGGGGAGTCTCTCCGCGCTGCCAACTACTCAGTGTCATGCCGGGGCTTGTCCCCGGCATCCATTCCACCTCTCAGCGGGATTGCGCGGCCAATGGAAAAACCCCGGGGACGAGCCCCGGGGTGAAAGGTGACGTGTGGTTACGGTCGTCCCGCCGCGCGGAGCCGGCCGCTATTTCGACGCGACCTCTTTCAGCTGCTTGAGCGTGAAGGTGTAGCTCTCCTTGTCGAGCGGCTTGTGGCAGGCGAGGCATTCGGCCTGGTTCACGCCGCCCTTGATGGTCTTGTCCAGATTGATGACGGCGTAGTTCCAGTCCTCATTGCGCAGGATGTCGGGAATCTCCTTGCCCCAGCCCGGCTCGCGCGACATGGCGGTCCAGAAGGCAAGTTTCTCGCGCTCGTAGTAGCCGTCGGCGCCCTTGATGGGCTTCTTGTCGGCGTCGAGTTTCGCCGCGTAGACCTCGACCAGCAGGTATGAGCCGTCAGGCAGGTCCTTGCCTTCCTTCGCCGCCTTCAGCGCCACCGGGTTGGCGTAATAGACGCGCACCTGCTTGCGGTCCTCGAAGTTGATGGTGGTGTAGGGCTTGAAGCTGTCGGCGTAGTTCTCGGGGAATTTCACCGACGTCCTGGTGACATCGGCCAGCAGGTCGGACTTGGCGGTCCCGGTTGCGCCGGTGAGGCCGGAGAAGAAGGCGGCCAGATTGGCGACGTCGTCGTCCTTCAGCTGCGGCGCGATGGCGTTCATCATGGCGTTCTTGCGCTTGCCATCCTTGAAGGCCTTGAGCTGGGCGGAGATGTATTTCTCCTTCTGGCCGGCCAGGTTCGGAATGGTGTCGGAGACGCTGACGCCGTTGGCGCCATGGCAGGCGGCGCAGACCTGCTGGGCCTTGGCCTTGCCGGCCTCCACGTCGGCCGCGGCAGCAGGCTCGACCAGAGCGGCGATGGCAAGCGCCAGCGCCGGTTTCAGGTAGTTCATGTGGTTGTCCTCCCCCGGACGTTGTCGCGCGGGCGCGCGATGGTTTTGGAATGTGGAATTCTATTCCACCATTCGGAATACGATTGAGGGGCGGACACGGATCACAGGACAAATAAATTCGCCGTGAGGGGGTAGGGCGGCCGGCCCCAGCGCGCGCGGCGGCGGCTGCGGGGCCATATCGAGCAGTTTGGGTATGCGGGGGGTTGTAAAGTGGATGACACTAAGGGAATTCGTAGTCCTTATTGATCTGATCGTGTGGGTGGAGTATGCGGCCTTCCAAAGTTCGGATCGTGCTCCATTGAGTGTATTTTTGGATTTTCAATTCTTGAACGAATCCTCCGTTTGGCGCATTGAATTGAATTTCAAATAAGCCCTCAGTCAAACAATATGGAGTGAGGTATCCTTCTTTCAACAAAACGCCAATTCTTTGTGGAGCAGATCCTTTAAATACTCTTCCTTCTGGTTTTATTTGATATATTGCATAATACACATCTCTCATTGTCCCGCTTGATCTAATCCAAATAGGAAATCTATCCTTTGAGTTATTCGCTATCGACGCTTCCATATAAGGGTAGCTGTCGCCACCTGTAATCCAAGTTTCTAAACGCTTGTCAGATTCGTATTGTTTGCCCCATGCGGCCATGCTTGTAATCACGCCCACAGCTGCTAAAGCGTAAGATAATTTGCGCTTTTCTTTCGATGATTTGCGTTGGTCTCGAAAGAATTCGGCACCCATTAAAGTTAGAGCGAGGGCCCCGAGCATTGAAAGTAGATCGTAAAGGGTTTCGGTAGTGTCCTAGGTTGATTCGATGGGTGTCCTAGTTCGGACAGCGCCAGATATTTCGCATATATCCCCTTGAAACATGTAGGGGGAATCCCTATATTTAAGTCATGAGCAAGAAGCACATGACGAATCGGCAGTTCGACCAACTCTTCCCCTCGGACGATGCCTGCCTTGAGCACATTTTCCGCACCCGTTACGGCGACCGCTTTGATTGCCCGAAGTGCGGAAAGGAAGCCCACTACTACCGCGTGGCCTCTCGCCGTTGCCACGAGTGCGAGCATTGCGGACATCAGGTCTATGCGACCGTGGGCACGCCGTTCGAGAAGAGCCGCACCAGCCTGCGGACGTGGTTTCAGGTCATGTTTATGTTCTGCACCACCCGCAACGGCGTGGCCGCGAAGGAGATACAGCGCGCGACCGGCGTGACCTACAAGACGGCGTGGCGCATGGGCCACGAAATCCGCAAGTACATGGCCTATGTGGACGGCGATGCGCCCTTGGGCGGCGACGGTCCGGGCTACCCGATTGTGGAAGCCGACAAGGCGTTCATCGGCGGCAAGGACAAGCGCGGCAAGGATGACAAGGCCGTGGTGCTTGGCATGGTTGAGCGGAAGGGCAACGTCCTTACCCGCGTCGTGAAGGACCGCCGCGCGACCAGCGTGCTCCCGGTCGTGGCAGAGTTCGTGAAGCCCGGTTCGCGTGTCGCCACTGACGAAGCCAAAGCCTTCGGCGATCTGCGCTCGGTCGGCTACCGTCACGGGACAATCAATCACCGCAAGGGCGAGTATGTTCGCGGATCGGTTCACACGAACACCATCGAAGCTTTCTGGGCGAACCTGAAACGCGGCATCAAGGGGACTCACGTTTGGGTTTCGAAGAAGCACCTTTCTTCTTACCTTGGCGAGTTCGAGTTCCGGCATAATCTGCGGCGCGACGGTCACCTGATGCTGGACGTTCTGTTGCTCGCTTTTCCTCGCGCGGCTTCTCAAACAGCATCGCGTGAAGCAGACGATCAAAGCGTTGCTTGATGTTCTTGGGGGCTTTGCCTTCGCTCATGTCGGCCTCATAATCCTCGCGCGAGGAAAAAGCATTGGGCAAGAGCCAGAATAGCAAGAGGGGCACACAGGGTAGCAAAAAGAAGGCGCGCGGAGCGGCTCAATCGATCAAGAAGCGCAATGCCGGTAAGAGAGCCTTCAAAAGTGACTCTGAAAATATAGAAGTGAGCGAACCAGAGAAGCGCCCCGACTGCCCCCAACCCAATGGCCGCTGGAAGCCGAAGCTTTCCGATCTGATCCAAACCTGGATAGCCGTCGTGACGACCGTTGGCATCCTCGTTCTTGTCTGTGAACTGCGCGAACTGCAAAAGACCACGAGGGCCACGCAGGCCGCCGTCGATGAAGCGGTGAAACAAACTGACCTGATCCGCGACAATGCTTCGAAAGAATTGGGGGCGTATCTGTCGGTCGAACCGATTCACATTGCCATTGAGAACGACGAAATTAAGAGCATCCGCTACAAGGTAGCGAATTCCGGCTCGACGCCAGCGCTCAATGTTACCTACGCGAACTTCCTCCACTACCCGACCAACATCGAGGCGGCGCAAAAATGGAAGTGGGACATGCCGCATCAAAAGGACTTCAATCGCAGTTTTGGATTCGTCCCCAGACATGACAGCCGCGCCTCCACGGAGACTTTGCAAGCGCCAATCAAAATAAGTGGGCTTGATGGCGGGAAGCGCTTTTACGTGGTTGGCCGCATCTATTACAAAACCGTATTCGCCGAGAATTGCTTCGTGGATTTTTGTATGTGGTGGGAGCGGAGCAATTTCAGCCCTGACGGCGTTAGCTACTGCAATCAGGAAGACGGCCCCAACGAGTACAAATGCGCAGAAGCTGGTGACGTACCGGTCGAAAAGCGACCGTTTGTTTTTACCTCCCCGACCTCTGGAATCTTGGCCCCCGTTACCGGGTTCAGGGGATTCGCTCCCAAGCCGTGATTCGGCTACATGTCCCGAAGGGATATATGCGAGATATTTTAGGTTGGACAATCCAAGAACACGCCCCTGATTTCCACACGTTATCAGTTTGTTAAGGGCTGGCTTGTCAAATGGAACAAATCGTGTACATTGACGCTTCGTTGCCAACCCGCCTGAGGGTATGAAATAAGGGAGAACATCATGTCGGAAGCCGCACTGCGCCTGGTTGAGGGAGAGGGTATGGACAAGGAAAAGGCGCTGTCGGCGGCGCTGGCCCAGATCGAACGCGCCTTTGGCAAGGGGTCGATCATGCGGCTCGGCCAGGGCGACAAGGCGGTGGAGGTGGAGTCGATCCCCACCGGCTCGCTCGGCCTCGATATCGCGCTGGGCATTGGCGGCCTGCCAAGGGGCCGCGTCATCGAAATCTACGGGCCGGAATCCTCCGGCAAGACCACGCTGGCGCTGCATGTGGTGGCGGAAGCGCAGAAGCGGGGCGGCGTGTGCGGCTTCGTGGACGCCGAGCACGCGCTCGATCCCGTCTATGCCCGCAAGCTCGGGGTGAAGATCGAGGACCTGCTGATCTCCCAGCCCGACACCGGCGAGCAGGCGCTGGAAATCACCGACACGCTGGTGCGCTCGGGCGCCATCGACGTGCTGGTGGTCGATTCGGTGGCGGCGCTGACGCCGCGCGCGGAACTTGAAGGCGAGATGGGCGATTCGCTGCCCGGCCTGCAGGCGCGGCTGATGAGCCAGGCGCTGAGGAAACTCACCGCCTCCATCGCCAAGTCGCGCACCATGGTCATCTTCATCAACCAGATCCGCATGAAGATCGGCGTCATGTTCGGCTCGCCGGAAACCACGACCGGCGGCAACGCGCTCAAATTCTATGCCTCGGTGCGCCTCGACATCCGCCGCATCGGCGCGATCAAGGACCGCGACGAGGTGGTCGGCAACCAGACCCGCGTCAAGGTGGTCAAGAACAAGGTGGCGCCGCCCTTCAAGCAGATCGAGTTCGACATCATGTATGGCGAGGGCGTGTCCAAGACCGGCGAGCTGATCGACCTCGGCGTCAAGGCCGGCATCGTGGAGAAGTCCGGTTCCTGGTTCTCCTATGACAGCCAGCGCATCGGCCAGGGGCGGGAGAACGCCAAGACCTTCCTGAAGGACAACCCGGCGGTGGCGGAATCCATCGAGAAGGCGATCCGGCAGAATGCGGGCCTGATCGCCAGCCAGATCCTGGACGGGACCGACGAGAACGCCGGGGCGGACGGTTCGGGCGACGGCGGCAGCGACGCACCGCCGGCCGATGCGGATGCGGGCGAGGCGACCAACGTCGCACCCATCAGCGCCGGCCGCGGCAAGAAGGGGCGCAAGAGCGCCTGACACAGCTTTCCGTCCGTCCCGGGCCGTCTTCCTTCTTTGGGCCCGGGACGGGCCATCCATCGCAGGTTCGATCCTCCGGATGGAAGGGGCCGGACGCATTTGCGCGTCCGGCCCCGTTGCTTTTGGGGCGGTCTCTGGCAGCCTTTGGGCGCGATTACGGCGGGCCGGGTCCGCGGCGCCGTGCGCCGTGCGTTGGCCGCTGCGCCCCGGGGCGGAGCCAGGTGCCGGAGGCGCAATTGCGGACGGGGTGTAACGGAATCCGTCTCCCGTGCGCCGCTGGACAGGGGGGAGCGGCCCCCTTAATACTCAGGCACAAACATCGAGACGCATCCGGGGCCGCGCCGACATGGCGCAGGATGGACCCCCACGCGAACAAGGCCCAGCATGACCGGCGTCAACGAAATCCGCAGCGCATTTCTCGACTTCTTTGCGAAGAATGGCCACGAGATCGTGCCGTCGAGCCCGCTGGTGCCGCGCAACGACCCGACGCTGATGTTCACCAATGCGGGCATGGTGCAGTTCAAGAATGTCTTCACCGGACAGGAGAAGCGCCCCTACAAGCGGGCGGTTACGTCCCAGAAATGCGTGCGGGCGGGCGGCAAGCACAACGACCTCGACAATGTGGGCTACACCGCGCGGCATCACACGTTCTTCGAGATGCTGGGCAACTTCTCCTTCGGCGACTACTTCAAGGAGCTGGCGATCGAGCTGGCCTGGAACCTGGTCACCAAAGAGTATGGACTTGAGGCCAAGCGGCTGCTGGTGACGGTGTTCGCGGAGGACGACCAGGCCTTCGGCATCTGGAAGAAGATCACCGGCTTTCCGGATTCCAAGATCATCCGCATCCCCACCTCGGACAATTTCTGGGCCATGGGCGACACCGGTCCGTGCGGGCCGTGCTCGGAAATCTTCTTCGATCATGGCGACCACATTCCCGGCGGGCCGCCCGGCAGCCCGGACCAGGACGGGGACCGCTTCATCGAGATCTGGAACCTCGTGTTCATGCAGTTCGAGCAGGTGTCGCTGGATGAGCGTTTGTCGCTGCCGAAGCCCTCGATCGATACGGGGATGGGCCTCGAACGCATCTCGGCGGTGCTGCAAGGCACCCATGACAACTACGAAACCGACCTGTTCCGCGCCCTGATCGCGGCGTCGGTCGACGCGACCGGTGTCGAGGCCGAGGGCAAGGCCGCGCCGAGCCACCGCGTCATCGCCGATCAC
>JAYZVT010000307.1:0-4451 GCA_036155355.1 Pseudomonadota bacterium | reverse complement strand
GGGCTGGCGGGTGCGGTCGCCGATCCAGAGAAAATGTCCCGAAGTCGCATACCAGTCGCCGGTGGTCGAATCGACGCGGGTGAAAGCCTGCTCGTAACCGAGTAGCAGCGCCTCGTGGCTGGTGTAGAAATTGGTCGAGCGCAGTTCCGGCGTGTTGTCGGGATTGACGCCGCAGGCGCGCATGAACGCCAGGCTTTCCGAGATGCGGTCGGCCAGTTCGCCATAGCGATGCTCGACTGGGCTGTCCTTGAGGAAGCCCAGGTTCCACTGATGCACGCGGTCCAGATTGGCGTAGCCTCCCTGGGCGAAGGCCCGGAGCAGGTTGAGCGTCGCGGCGGACTGACGGTAGGCCATGAGCATGCGGCGCGGATCGGGCGTGCGCGACTCGGTGTCGAAGTTGATGTCGTTGACGATGTCGCCGCGATAGGACGGAAGCTCGACGTCGCCCTGCTTCTCGGTGGGCGCGGAGCGCGGCTTGGCGAACTGTCCGGCGATGCGGCCGACCTTTACCACCGGGCAGCCGCCCGCATAGGTCAGCACCACGGCCATCTGCAGCAGGACGCGGAAGAAATCGCGGATATTGTCGGGATGGTGTTCGGCAAAGCTCTCCGCGCAGTCTCCGCCCTGCAGCATGAATGCCTTACCGGCCGCCACCTGCGCCAGCCGCTCCTTCAGCAGTCTCGCTTCACCTGCAAACACGAGCGGGGGAAAGGTCGACAGCTGCTTCTCGACCTCGGTCAGGGTCTTGGGGTCCACATAGTCCGGGACCTGCTGAATCGGCTTCTTGCGCCAGGTGTCCGGCGTCCACTGAGCAGCCATGTCGATTTCACTCCCAACTGACGCGTCCACTTCCCCCGGAAACCTCCGGGAGAGACCCCGTGTCGCAGGACAAGGGCCAGAAATGAGGCGCGGCGCTCGATTTGCCCGCTATATACGTCATAGGTTAGTGCATGACTAGTGCGGGGTCCGGACGCCGGAATTGGCCGGATTCCTGACATGCGTGACACCCCTGCGGGAACCCGCCCATGGCCCGGCCGCCGATGCTCGAGCATAGCCACGACCCCGCCGACATCGCACGGCGGCTCAGGGACGGCCCGCAACCCAGCTACCTGCGGGACTGGGTCTATGGCGGCATCGACGGCACCGTCACCACCTTCGCCATTGTCGCCGGCGCGGTCGGCGCGCAACTGTCCACCCGCTATCTGCTAATCCTTGGAGCGGCGAACCTGCTGGCCGATGGCCTGTCCATGGCGGCAAGCAATTTCACCGGCACGCGCACCGAGATCGAGGAGTACCACTACTTGCGTGCGATGGAGGAGCGGCACATCGACGTGGAACCGCAGGGCGAGCGGGAGGAAATCAGGCAGATCTTCAGGACCAAAGGCTTCGAGGGCCAGACACTGGAGGCGGCGGTGGACACCATTACCGGCAGGCGCGAAAGCTGGGTGGACACCATGATGGTCGAGGAACACGGCATGGCCCCTATGACGAGATCACCCATGCGCGCCGCGCTGGCTACCTTCGCCGCCTTCGTGCTGTGCGGATCGGTCCCTGTATTGCCCTTCGCACTTGGCGCCCCGGCCAGCGTCGCCGTCTCCGCCGCAATGACCGGACTCACATTCTTCCTGATTGGCTCCTTCCGCAGCCGCTGGTCGCCGGTGCCCTGGTGGCGCAGCGGGCTTGAAACCTTCGCCATCGGCATGGCATCCGCGGGCGTCGCCTATGCGGTGGGCGACGTGCTGCAGAAGCTTCTATAGCGCCGCGGCCTGTGCGACCATCGCCCATGCCGCGCACCGAACCCAGCTTCACCATCGGGATCGAGGAGGAGTACCTCCTCGTGGACAAGGGGAGCCGCGACCTTGTCACGGATCCGCCCGAGGACTTGCTGCCCATGTGCCAGGAAGCGCTCGGATCGCAGGTGAGCGCCGAGTTTCTAAAGTCGCAGATCGAGGTGGGGACAAAGGTCTGCCGCTCTCCCGGCGAGGCGAAGCAGGAACTGCGCCGGCTGCGAGCGACTGTGGCGGGCATCGCGGGCAAGTTTGGTCTCGCGCCGATCGCCTCATCCACACACCCTTCCGCGAAATGGAGCGCGCAGCACCATACCGACAAGGAGCGCTACAACATGCTGGCGCGCGACCTGCAAGTGGTGGCGCGGCGGATGATCATATGCGGCATGCACGTGCATGTGGGCATCGAAGACGACGAGCTGCGCATCGATCTGATGAACCAGCTCGGCTATTTCCTGCCGCATCTTCTGGCGCTCTCCACCTCTTCGCCCTTCTGGCAGGGCGAGCTGACAGGGTTGAAGTCATACCGGCTTTCAGTGTTTGACGAGCTGCCGCGCACGGGCCTGCCCGAGCAGTTTTCGGGCCATGACGAGTATCAGCGCACCATCGACGTTCTTGTCGGCGCGGGCCTGATCGAGGACGCCACCAAGATCTGGTGGGACCTGCGGCCAAGCGCGCGCTTTCCCACTCTGGAAATGCGCATCACCGACGTGTGCCCGCTGCTGGACGACACCGCGTCCATCGCCTCTCTCTATGTCTGCATCTGCCGCATGCTCTACCGTCTTCGCCGCTTCAACCAGCGCTGGCGCCACTACTCGCCCTTTCTGGTCGATGAAAACCGGTGGCGGGCGAAGCGCTATGGCATGACATCCGGCCTGGTGGATTTTGGTAAGGGAGAGATCGTCCCCTTCGCCGACCTGCTGGAAGAACTGCTGGAGCTTATCGCAGAGGACGTCGAGCATTTCGGCTGCCACGCGGAGGTGGAGAACGCGCGGCGCATCGTGCGCGAGGGGACCAGCGCCGACCGGCAGGCCGAACGTCATGCGGCCTTTCTCGAAAATGGATCGAGCAAGGAGGATGCCCTCAAGGCAGTGGTTGACGGGCTGATCGAGGAGACGGTTCGCGGGCTTTGACGGGCGACGGACGAGCCGAAACGGGGAGATGCATGACGGCGCTGGTGAGTTATGGGCGGGAAGGGCCGGTCGGGATCGTCACGCTGCGCCGGCCACCGCTAAACCTGATCGACGAGCGGTTTCTGGCGGACCTGTTCGCGGCGTTCGGCGAAGCCAGGAGCGATACTTCCGCGCGGGCAATCATTCTGGAAAGCGGCATCAGCGGAATGTTCTGCGCCGGTCTTGACCTCAAGGCCGTCAAGGGCTGGAGCGAAACGCAACTGCGCCGCATTCTGCAGATGCTCTATCTCGATCTCATGGAGCTGCAGGCGTCGCTCGGCAAGCCTACCATCGCCGCGGCATCGGGCACGGTCAGGGGCGGCGGCATAACGCTGTCGATCCAGTGCGATGTTATCGTCGCGGACGAGACCAGCGATTTCGCCTATTCGGAGATCGACGCAGGTCTCATCCCGGCGATACATCTCTCACACCTGCCCCGGCAGGCGAGCCGGCACCAGGCTTTCACACCGCTTTTTGGCGGAGAGCCGTTCGAAGCGGAGAAGGCGATGCAACTCGGCCTGGTGGAGAGGATCGCGCCCGGAGGCACAGCGGGAGCAGCGGCGCGCACGTTGGCGACGCTGTTCGCCGCCAAGCCGCCTGCGAGCCTGAAGCTGGCGCGCGACGCCTTCCACAAGGTCAATGACGCGGGCCACCGGGCGGCGGTTGCGGAACTCATCGAGACATTCATCGCCTCACGCTTCAAGGGGGACGGCGCGGAGGGCATCGACGCCTTCGTGGAGAAGCGGAAACCGCGCTGGAGAAACGAGGACTAGCCGCGCCTGCGCCCCGGCGCGCGTCGTCCGCTGCCGGTAAAGGGAGGCATGGTGGCGTGACCGGGTGCGGAAATCCCTTCGCCCTGGAGCGCGCTCCACAGGGTCAGAAGCAGGATCCTGATGTCCAGCCAAAGCGAATGGTTGTCCACGTACCAGAGGTCATGAGCGAATTTCTGTTCCCAGTCGAGAGCATTGCGGCCATTGATCTGCGCCCAGCCGGTGATGCCGGGAAGCACGTCATGGCGGCGTGACTGCTCCTTGCTGTAGTGCGCGAGATACTGCATCAGCAGCGGGCGCGGGCCTACCAGGCTCATCTCACCCTTCAGCACGTTCCAGAATTCGGGCAGCTCGTCCAGGCTGAAGCGGCGCAGGACGCTGCCGAATCCGGTCAATCGCTTTACGTCCGGTAGCAGCTTGCCGGACCTGTCGCGGGCGTCGGTCATGGTGCGGAACTTGTAGATGTGGAAGGGCTTGCCGCGATAACCCGGTCGCTGCTGGGAAAAAATCACCGGCGAGCCAAGCCGCAGGCGCACGAGCAGGGCCACAATCAGTCCGAGCGGCAGGATCACCGGCATTGCGGCGAGCGTGACGAGTATGTCAAACAGTCGTTTCGCCAATGCCCTCTCCCGCGTTGCCGCCGCGCTCAGAGCGCGACGCTCATCCCGCCATCGACGGTCAGTCCCTCGCCCGTGATGAATACCGCGTCGTCGGAGGCGAGG
>JAYZVT010000306.1:0-4486 GCA_036155355.1 Pseudomonadota bacterium | reverse complement strand
GGCTGACGGCCGTTGCCAACATGCCGCTGACGCTCTTCCTCGTCTTCACCGTCATCAAGCTCGCCGGCTCCGGCCGCGCCGAGGCCGTCGCGTGGCTCGGCTCGCCGCTGGTATCGCTGGCTTTGCTCGCCTGCGTGCTGTCCGGCGTCATTCACATGCGGCTCGGCATGCAGGTCATCATCGAGGATTATGTCCATGGCGAGGGTACCAAGGTTGTTTGCCTGATGCTCAATACCTTCTTCTGCGCTGGCGTCGTCCTGGCCTGCGTTTATGCGATCATGAAGCTTGGCCTGGGGTCCTGACGTCGATGGCGCGCAAACCGAACGGCAAGGCAGCGTCGAAGACGGGCCGCAAGGCCGCCCCGGCGCAGAACGGCAAGGCCTATCCGCTCAACGACCACACCTATGACGTTGTCGTGGTTGGAGCGGGCGGGGCGGGACTGCGCGCCACGCTCGGCTGCGCGGAAGCTGGCCTCAAGACCGCCTGCATAACCAAGGTGTTTCCCACCCGCAGCCACACGGTGGCGGCGCAGGGCGGCATCGCTGCATCGCTCGGAAACATGGGGCCGGACGACTGGCGCTGGCACATGTTCGACACGGTGAAGGGCTCGGACTGGCTCGGCGACCAGGACGCCATCGAGTATCTTTGCCGGGAAGCGCCGCGCGCGGTCTATGAACTCGAGCATTACGGTGTACCCTTCTCGCGCACCGAGGACGGCCGCATCTATCAGCGCCCGTTCGGCGGCATGACCACGCAGTTCGGCGAAGGCCCGCCCGCCCAGCGCACCTGCGCGGCGGCCGACCGCACCGGCCACGCCATGCTGCATACGCTCTACGGCCAGTCCCTGCGCCACTCGGCGGAGTTTTTCATCGAGTATTTCGCCATCGATCTGATCATGGATTCAGATGGAGCGTGCCGGGGCGTTGTGGCACTGAAGATGGACGACGGCACGCTGCACCGCTTCCGCGCCCACAAGACCATCCTGGCGACTGGCGGCTATGGCCGCGCCTATTTCTCCTGCACCTCCGCGCACACCTGTACAGGCGACGGCAACGCCATGGTGCTGCGCGCCGGTTTGCCGCTGCAGGACATGGAATTCGTGCAGTTCCATCCGACAGGCGTCTATGGGGCGGGCGTGCTTATCACGGAGGGAGCGCGCGGCGAGGGCGGCTACCTGACCAATTCCGAGGGCGAGCGCTTCATGGAGCGCTATGCGCCGCACGCCAAAGACCTAGCGTCGCGCGACGTAGTCTCGCGATCCATGACCATCGAAATCCGCGAGGGGCGCGGCGTGGGGCCGGAGAAGGACCATATTTTCCTGCATCTCGATCATCTCGATCCGAAAATCCTGGCCGAGCGCCTGCCGGGCATTACCGAGTCCGCGAAGATATTCGCCGGCGTCGATCTGCGCCGCCAGCCCATCCCCGTGCTGCCGACGGTGCATTACAACATGGGCGGCATTCCCACGACCTATCACGGTGAAGCCGTGACCACGACACGCGGCGGCAGCGACAAGACGGTGCCGGGCCTGCTCGCTATCGGTGAGGCGGCGAGCGTCTCTGTCCACGGCGCCAACCGGCTCGGTTCCAATTCGCTGATCGACCTGGTGGTGTTCGGCCGCGCCGCCGGCCTCAAATGCGCCGAGACCGTGGAAGCCGGATCATCGCATCCGGAGATGCCCAGGGACGGGGGCGAACTGGCGCTGCACAGGCTCGACCAGTTCCGCAATGCCAAGGGCGGCACGCCCACGGCCGAGTTGCGGCTCAAGATGCAGCGGGCAATGCAATCGAATTGCGCGGTGTTCCGCACCGGCGACGTTCTGAAGGAAGGCAAAAAGCTGATCCAGGACATCTGGGAGGCGAGCGACGACATCGGCGTCACCGATCGTTCGCTGGTCTGGAACACCGACCTGATCGAGACGCTGGAATACGACAACCTGATCCAGCAGGCCGCGGTCACGGTGGCGGGCGCGGTGGAGCGCAAGGAAAGCCGCGGCGCGCATGCGCGCGAGGACTATCCAAATCGCGACGACAAGGCCTGGATGAAGCATACGCTCGCCTGGGCCGATCACGAGAAGAAGAAGGTCACCATCGGCTTCCGGCCGGTGCACAGCTACACGCTCACCAACGACATCAGCTACATCAAGCCGAAGGCACGGGTGTATTAGGGAAGCTCCTATGGTCCAACTGACGCTGCCGAAGAATTCCAGGATGAAGGAAGGCAAGACCTGGAATGAGCCCAAGGGCGCGGGCGACTGGCGCGAGTTCCGCGTCTATCGCTGGGACCCGGAGGACGGCGAGAACCCGCGCGTGGACACCTATCATGTGGACCTGTCGAAATGCGGGCCGATGGTTCTTGATGCGCTCATCAAGATCAAGAACGAGATAGATCCGACGCTGACTTTCCGCCGCTCCTGCCGGGAAGGCATCTGCGGCTCCTGCGCCATGAACATCGACGGCACCAACACGCTCGCCTGCACGCGCGGCATGGACGAGATCAAGGGCAAGGTGAAGGTCTATCCGCTTCCGCATATGGAAGTGGTCAAGGACCTGGTGCCGGACCTGACGAACTTCTACGCTCAGCACCGCTCCATCGAGCCGTGGCTGCAGACCGAGACGACGCCGCCGGAAAAGGAATGGAAGCAGAGCCGCGAGGACCGCGAGAAGCTCGACGGACTTTATGAGTGCATCCTGTGCGCCTGCTGCTCCACGTCCTGCCCGAGCTACTGGTGGAATTCCGACCGCTATCTCGGCCCCGCCGTACTGCTTCAGGCCTATCGCTGGGTCATCGACAGCCGCGACGAAGCGACGGGGGAGCGGCTGGACAATCTGGAAGACCCCTTCCGCCTGTATCGCTGCCACACCATTCTCAATTGCACGCAGGCCTGCCCCAAGGGGCTAAATCCGGCGAAGGCCATTGCCGGCCTCAAGAAGCTGATGGTGGAGCGGCGATTCTAGCCACTTCAGTGGTGCTCAGAACTTGCGGCCCGCGGCTATGCCTGTAAGCAGTGCCAGCGATATCACATTTAGCGGGCCGAGATTGCGTGTGAGTTCGCCCGCTCCTTCCCTCACCGACATGGCGGCTTGCTCGACCGGGTTGTCGTCTTCGCCATCCATGGAACGAAGTGGCTCGCCATCTACGGCGGCCGGGCGCAACAAAAGCACGAGTCCGCCAATAGCGAACAGCGCCAGCGCCATGGCCCCCGCTGCCTGGACCGGCGTCAGCAGCGAGAGCAGCGACCAGTAGGCGGCGAGAGTGGCGAATACGGTCGCGGCGAGGAAGAGAAGTCCAGCGGCGAAACAGACCGCGACATGGCGCAGTCCCTTCGTCACGGACGTCCGGGCGGCGGCGACAAGCCGCGCTACCGCCGCTATCCTGAGGATCGAGGCGAGCATCGCCGGATATCAGCGGCGCGACAGGGCGCCGATCAGGAAACCGAGGCCGATGGCGATCAGAGCCGCCTGCAGGGGGTTGCGGCGGACCATGTCTTCCACTTCGCCAACCGACTGCATGGCGGCGTCCCTGGCTTCGCCGACCTTCTCCTTGGCGATGGTCTGGGCGTCGGAAATGCCCGAACGGGTCAGCCGGCCCACGGTGCTGGTCAGGCGGGAGAGATCGTCGCGAAGCGCCTCGACCTGGGCCGCCAGGTCTTCAGCGTCGCCGGATGAATTTCGGGTAGCGGTCTTCAAGGTTTCTGCGCGCGCGGTCATCTTTCCACCTACAGGGTTGCGGGTTGCTACCCGATCAACAGCCATGCAGGCATTTGGTTCCGCTGCCCCGCGCAGGCGCGGCCGGACGCGCCCTAGTGAGAGCCGCGGGTGTTGCGCTTCCGCTGGCAGCGGTTGGTTTCCTCGTTCCACTCATAGCCGTCCTGGCACTTGGCACTGACCGCTTCCGGTTCGGCGATGGGTGCCTGCGGATCCGGAATAACGGGTGTCGGCGCCAGCAGGACTGCCGCAAGCGCCAGGGCGGGAACGAGCGCGGGAAGCAAGTGTTTCATGCGTTTGATATCCCTCAGGAGACGTGCGCGCATTCTAGTCCTGCGAGCAAAATGCGTCTGCTAAACAAGTAGTGAAATCCGCTTGATTGAAACGGGAGGACGAATGTGATGGCTGCGAAGGACGACACGATTCTGCTGACGGTGTTCCTGAAACACCAGCAGGACAAAAACCTGGAAGAAATCCGTGCCAAGCTGACGGCAACCGGATTCTGGAAGCGGTTCCCGCCGGAGGGCTGCGAGGTTGTTTCCTGGTATGTGATGATGGGCATCGGACAGGTGGCGACGCTCAAAGTGCCTGCAGGCGACCTGCGCAAGGTCAACATTGCCATCGAGGAATGCGCCTGGGGCGCATTCGAGACGGAGTTCTACGCCACCTATGACTTCCAGCCGGTACTGGAGACGCTGCAGCGCAAGGCGGGACGCTGAATCTGCGGGGAGAAATATCATGCGCGGAATTGCAGCCGGGCTGGTTTGCCTTGTACTTCT
>JAYZVT010000305.1:0-3352 GCA_036155355.1 Pseudomonadota bacterium | reverse complement strand
ATGCATACGGTCAATGGAGATCATGCCCTTGCCAGCGAGGAGTCATGTGCCGCATTTGCCTAGCGGCAATTATCCTGAAACTTGGCCATCAACATACCCCTGCGCCTATAGGCATATGCGTTCTGATCGCGACGAATACGGCGGTCAGTCTTATGGCCGCGCGCTCGCTGGGGTCTTGATACTGGCAGCTACAATATCCAAGGCTTTGTCGATCTCTTCGTCTGTGTGATCCGCGCGCACGAAGAAGCGCAGGCGTGGCTTATCATGCGGCACGCCGATGCGAAGGACGGGCGGTACAAAAATCCCTTTCTTCAACAAGGCGTCGGATGCGGCCAGCACAGAGTCATCGTCCGCCATCAACACTGGTATGATCGCGCAGCCGGTGGCATCCCCCAAATTCAAATTCTTGCGGCGGGCAGCTTGCAGGAAGCGGGAAGAGTTCTCCTGCAATCGGGTCACGCGCTCTGGCTTGGACGTCAGAATTGCAAGAGCCGCTGCGGCAGTTGACGCCGCGACGGGAGAGAGACCAACACTGTAGACGAAGCCGGGCAACGTATATCGCAGCCACTCGATCACTTCGGGCGCAGCGGCGATGAAGCCGCCGGTAGAGACGAATGTCTTTGACAGCGTTGCAACGGTGATGTCGACGGCATTGGGGCTGACACCAAAATGCTCGCAGGCGCCGCGTCCGGTTGCACCCAGCGTGCCGATCGAGTGCGCCTCGTCCAGCATCAGCCAGCAGTCATGGCGCTTCCTGATCTCGACAAGGCGGGGAAGGTCGGCGAGGTCGCCGTCCATGCTGTAAAGGCTTTCCGCGACGATGAGGCAGCGTTCGAACCTGTCTCTCTCCTGAAAGAGAATGCCCTCGAGATCGTCAAGATCATTGTGGCGGAAGCTGCGCGAGACGGCCCTGGACGCCGACAGTCCGACAGAGATGCTGTTGTGGCTCAATTCGTCATACATGATGAGGTCGCCCTTGCCGAGTAGGTGCGCCAACAGTGTCACGTTGGTCAGATAGCCGCTGACCAGGGCGAGGACGCTGCCACGCCCGGTAAAGACGGCAAGGGCCGTCTCCAATTCGCGCTGAACTGAATACTCGCCGCCCACAAGGCGGGACGCCGACGCGCCGGAGCCGTATCGCTCCAGCGCGGCTGCGGTCGCCTTCAGAACCTCGGGATGCCGCGACAGACCCAGATAGTCGTAGTGGGCGAAGCTCGTGTAACGGCCGCCGCGCTTCTCCACATCGGATTGAAGCCGGTCAACCTCCAGGAACCAGGGTCTTGAGAATTCAAGTATCTGCGAACCGGCCAGGCGAAACCGTCTCCGCGCATAGTCGAGCAGCGATGAGCGTCGCGCCATGGCCGGAGTCGGATTAGCCGCCGAAGACCGCCCAGATTTGCGACGCACCCATCGCCACGTAGAGGATGTTCGAAATCTGCATGAACTGCGACAGTGGCAACTCGTTGTAGGCCTTCTGGTAGTTGGTCTTGGCAAGACCTGAGACCTTGTCCTTGCGGATGGCCGCAAGCTCCCTGATGGCGGAGTTGGTGTTCAGTATCGCGTAAACCGTCACACCCACGATGACGATAGCCAGAGAGATCTTTGCTGGCATCGACGCGGAACCGCCAAAGGCGAGCACGAGATACATGTTGGCGACGAACGCGATGATGGCCACGCCGAGCGCGATCGTCCATGTGCGCAACCGGGCATGTCGCGCGGTCAGATGTTGATCGATAGTGAAGCCAGCCATGACTTTCCCGTCCCTTCCTTTAGCTGTTGACTGCTGTTGAGCCGCCAGATCGACGGATCATTGGTCACGCATACTGACTGACAGTGGCATACCCCGTGCGGGACGGAGAAAAAGCCGTCCCGTCGGCCGCGGATCGAATTCCGCGTCAACTGAGAAACTTGCGGCACGCACCAAGCTGGCAAGCAGGAGTGTCAATTCGATCATTGACAATGACCCTCCGATGCAACTCTTTGGCCCCGCGCCGAACGGCATGAAGTGATATTTGGAAATGCTTGCGCCGCGATCCGGGCCGAAACGCGACGGATCGAAGCTATCGGGATGCTCCCAGTAGGCCCGGTGCCGGTGGATTGCGTAAATGGGGATGACGCAATGCGTGCCAGGTCCGATGGATTGGCCCTTGTAGTCGAGACACCGCCTTGCATCGCGGATAATGACAGGCGCGGCGGGGTAAAGACGCATCGACTCGTTGATGACCTGTTCGACCACAGTCAGTTGGTCGAGATGTTCGACACCGAGCGGCCCACCCTGCGTTACCCGCTCGATCTCCTCGAGCACGTTTTGCTCCCAGACCGGGCTGCGGGCCAGGAGGAACAGCGTCCAGGTAAGGGTTAGCGCCACGGTCTCGAACCCGGCCATGATAAAGGAAGTGGCGTTGTCCACGATGCGGCTTTCCGGCATTCCCTCGCCCGTCGCCGGGTCACGTGCATCGCGCCACTTCTCGACCATGCCAGCGACCGGGGAGCCGGCTTCAAGCCTCGCCCGCACAAGCCTGGCCACACCGCCGCGGATGGCTCGCTCCTCCGCGCGCATTGCCTGACCGTGCGGCCTTGGCAGCCAATGGGGCAGGCGCAGCATCGTGTAGATGATCCACCAGTTCATTCCCCGGTAATAGGTGTCGCGTCCTTTCTCGAGCAGGCCGGCGAATTCGTCCGCTCCATTGCCAAGAAGGGTGTCAGTCACCAGCCGAGCGACCATGGAGATCATGTCGGCCTCGATGTTGCGCATATCGCCGGGGCTACCAGCGCGCCAGCGCGCAATCATGGCATCGGCGGCGGAGAGAATCTGCGGACCGTGCTGGCGAAGTACGCTGTTGCGGAAGAGCGGCGATACCGCGCCGCGCTGCCAGCGCCAATCATGCGGATCGGAATTGCCGAGGCTGCGCCCGAACAACGGCTTGAACACCTGCTTCTTCACGCGGCCCATCGGGAAGTCCTCCCAATGGTCGAGAAGCACCGGCTTCAGCACTTCCTCGCAGGCGAGGAAGGCCATGCGCGGCGGACCAGGCGCGATGACGAGAGGCTCGTGGTAGGCCTGCTCCGGGATGACGTCGAGATAGTTGGACACCATCTTCGCCAGGTTTCGGGGAAAGCCGAGGGGCAAGGCCGGCGGCGAGACAGTGGGAGGCGTCAGGATTTCAGGCGGTGCATTGCGCCGCGCCGGACGTGTGGCGGAAAAACGCGGGCTGACGATGGCATCGCTCATGGCTCGCTTCCGGCCTTCTGCACTGTGCATTGGACTTCGCATACCGACTCTTGAAACGGCATATAGCACAAAGACATAGCCTGTAACACTATGAAACGGCTATATGAAACAGCAACGGCC
>JAYZVT010000304.1:0-6345 GCA_036155355.1 Pseudomonadota bacterium | reverse complement strand
ATTGTGCTCGATTCCAGCCTTCGTATCCCAAAGGGCGCCGCGCTGATTTCGGGGATCGACGCTGCGCCCCTGTGGCTCGCATGCGCCGCGCCGGCCCCGGGTTGTGCCGACGAACTGCGCCGTCTCGGGGCGGAAATCCTCCCCTTGGGCCCCTCCCGAAACGGCCTCGACCTCAAGTCTTTGCTCGGATTGCTTGCGGAAAGGGGCATCACCCGTCTGCTTGTGGAGGGTGGCCCGCATGTGCTGCAGGGCTTCCTTGATGCGGACCTGGCAGACAGGATCGACGTATTTCATGGAGCGGCTGCGGCCGGAAAGGGCGGACTCGAACCCTTTGTCACCGATGGCCTTGATCGCATCGCCAATTCGGGCGAATTCATAGCCGTCGCCGAACGCCCCTTGGGGCCGGACCGGCAGACGATCTGGTTACGCAAGGACCGCGCCTGATGTTCACCGGGCTTGTCAGCGACCTGGGCGAGGTGCTCTCGGCCAACAACGGACGCATGCGCATTTCATGCGGCTATGAGGCGTCCACGATCAGCGTCGGCGCATCAATTGCTTGCGACGGCTGCTGCCTGACAGCGGTTGCCGTTGAGCCGCGCAAAGGCGGTGGCAGTCTGTTCGCAGTAGACGTGTCGCCGGAGACACTGTCGAGGACCACCCTTGGTGAGTGGAATACCGGACGCCGGGTCAACCTGGAACGTCCGCTCACCCTCCAATCTGAGCTTGGCGGCCACATGGTCACGGGCCATATCGACGGTATGGCGACAATCGCGTCTGTAACCGACGAAGGTAATGCTCGTCGCTACACGATAGATGCACCGCCTGAACTGGCCCGCTTCATTGCCGAAAAGGGGTCTGTGGCACTGGACGGCACGTCGCTTACGGTTAACGACGTCACAGGCAACCGCTTTGGCGTCATGCTAATTCCACATACGCTATCAGTGACCGCCTGGGCTTTCCGCAAGGCGGGCGACCGGGTCAATCTGGAAGTGGACCTGCTGGCCCGCTATGTTGCAAGGATCAGTCAGGTCGTTTGAAAGGCATGACATCCGTGAGCCTAGCTCCGCGCAAGATCCACGAGCAGCATATTTCGCCCATTGCCGACGTCATCGAGGACGCGCGCAACGGGCGCATGTTCATCCTTGTAGACGCCGAGGAGCGCGAGAACGAAGGCGATCTCGTTATTCCCGCGCAAATGGCCACGCCGGACGCTATCAATTTCATGGCGCGCTTCGGGCGAGGCCTGATCTGTCTGGCAATGACCGGGGAACGGGCGGCCCAGCTCGAATTGCAGTTGATGCCTCGCTCCAACCAGTCGTCCAGGCTGCGCACCGCATTCACTGTATCAATCGAGGCGCGAGAAGGCGTCAGCACAGGCATTTCCGCCCATGATCGGGCACATACCATTTCTGTGGCCATAGACCCCACCAAAGGCAGCCAGGACGTTGTGACTCCGGGACACGTATTTCCGCTTGTAGCGCGGCCCGGAGGCGTCCTGGTGCGCGCCGGCCATACCGAGGCGGCGGTGGATTTGGCGCGACTTGCCGGACTGAACCCCGCGGGCGTGATCTGCGAAATCATGAACGACGACGGCACGATGGCGCGCATGTCGGACCTCATCAGTTTCGCTCAGCTTCACGGGCTGAGGATTGGCGCCATCGCCGATCTGATCGCCTACCGGCGGAAGTACGACAACCTCGTCCAACTTGTACATGAAGGAAAGATCGACAGTGCGCATGGCGGCGAGTTTGCCATGCGCGTATATGCCAACAAGGTGGCTCCGGCTGAGCATGTGGCGCTCGTCAAGGGCGACCTGTCTGGTCCTGACCCCGTCCTTGTCCGCATGCACGCCTGCAATACGCTGACGGACCTTCTTGGTGGTGGTGGCGACAAGGAGGGTCTGCTGCAGCGATCCATGCGGACAATTGCGAAGCAGGGGCGCGGCGTCGTCGTGCTAATAAGAGAGACCCGGCCCGATGCCGTGTCCCAGCATTTTCGCACCGAGCCATCGAAGGACCGGGATCACTCCGGCGACAGGCTGGTTGAGTATGGCATAGGGGCGCAGATCCTGCTTGACCTGGGCGTTCGCGACATGATCCTCCTGAGCAACTCGCCGCAGCGCAAGATCGTCGGTCTTGAAGGTTACGGACTTGGCATCGCCGGCCAGCGAGCCATCGAGTAGCAGCACCATGGCGGTCCAGGGCACATCCGTCCTTGTCATCGAGGCACGCTTCTACAACGACATTGCCGATGAGTTGCTGCGCGGCGCGAGGACCGCCCTCGCGTCCCGCGGAGTGGCTTGCGAGGTCATTCAGGTTCCCGGTGCGCTGGAAATTCCGGTTGCCCTGAGCATTGCCATTGATGGCCGCAAGGTAGGCCGCGCCGGTGGACATCATGGATGCGTGGCGCTGGGCTGCGTCATCCGCGGCGAGACCAGCCACTACGACATTGTCGCGGGTGAGTCCGCACGGGCCCTCATGGATATGGGAGTGCGCCATGCGCTGCCGGTCGGAAACGGCATCCTGACCGTGGATAGCCGCGAGCAGGCCTGGGTTCGCGCCGCCATAGACCAGGGCAACAAGGGCGGCACTGCGGTCGAGGCGTGCCTGGCCCTGATTGAGGCGCGCAACAGATTTGCTCCCGTGGTTGGTCGATGACCGCGCGACAGCAACGGGGAAAGGCGGGCGGAGTTTCTACCCGCGCCACCGCGCGCAGCACGGCACGGCTCGCTGCCGTTCAGGCTCTCTATCAGGCGGAGGTATCAGGCAAGGATGCCGGCGACGTCATCCTGGAATTCGAAACCTACCGGCTTGGAGAGGACATTGATGGCGAAGCCATCGCGGACGCCGACGCTGACTTTTTTCGTGCCATCGTCACCGGTGTCATTCGCCGGCAGCGAGAAATCGATCCAATGATCGATGAAGGTTTGGCGGAAGGATGGCGGCTCGGGCGCCTCGATGCGATCTTGAGGGCGACATTGCGCTGCGCTGCCTGTGAGCTTGTGGAGCAGGACGATATCCCTGCCCGGGTCATCATCGACGAGTATCTGAACATCGCCCATGCCTTCTTCTCGGGCGAGGAGCCGCGCGCAGTAAACGGCATACTCGACGGCATGGCGCGGCGCATCAGGCCGGCGGAATTCGCATAGGGCTGGCGATGACGAAAAGCGCAGTTGGCACATCGGATGGACGCCTGCCTGGCGAGTTCGAGTTGATAGAACGGCATTTCGTGCCTCTCGCCTCGTCCTCCCAAGGCGCGTTAAAGCTTCTCGACGATGCTGCGCTCTATTCGCCCAGGTCGGGCGAGGAACTCGTTCTCACCGCGGATACGATCGTGGAAGGCGTGCATTTCCGCCCTGCAGACCGTCCGGGCGACATCGGTTACAAGGGGTTGGCGGTGAACGTCTCCGACCTCGTGGCGAAGGGCGCCACGCCGGCGGGCTACCTGCTATGCCTCTCCATAGGCAGCGGCACCGGCGAAAAATGGGTTGCGGGCCTCGCCAAGGGGCTGCGCGAGGCTCAGGACACCTTCGGCTGCCAATTGCTGGGCGGTGATACGACCGCGACGCCTGGCCCTTCCACCATCGCCATTACGGCCGTAGGCAGGGTGAAGCGGGGCGGCATGTTGTTGCGCTCGGGCGCGCGCTCGGGCGACCAGGTCTATGTCAGCGGCACCATTGGCGATGCAGCGGCTGGCCTGGTCGTCGGCGACCATCGCGCCACGGTAAAGCTCCCCCGCGCGTCGCGGTCATTCCTCGCCGCGCGCTATCTCCGGCCGAGACCGAGGATCGAACTCCTGGCCGCGCTGCGGTCTTGTGCTTCGGCGGCAATGGACATTTCCGACGGTCTTGTCGGTGACTTTGCCAAGATGTGCGCTGCTTCAAAAGTGGGCGGCACCTTGACCCTGTCCAGCCTGCCTCTTTCCCCTGCCGCCCGCACTGCGCTTGCGCAGGGAATTGTCAGCATGGAAAGCCTTGTCACAGGCGGCGACGACTACGAAATACTCGCAGCCGTGCCACCGCGCAAATGCGCCGCTTTCGAGCGCGCTGCCGCCAAGGCAGGCTCCCCCGTGGTCCGCATGGGGGCTATCGCGGCCCGCTCCGAGGGTGTATCCGTCCTCGGCCCGGATGATGCTCCAATGACTTTCGCGTCAGCCGGGTACGCTCACTTCTGACGCGCAGCCGTATGCGCCCGCCTTCCGGTACGGATAATGGAACACCACTACGACGATGCCCGCGCGCGCTGGAATGCGCTCGTTCTGTCCGCCGCGCAGGCCCTCTACGGCATCGGCGCGACCATTCTCATCACCCTTGGCGGCCTGACCGGCCACCTGCTCGCCGACGACAAGTCGCTCGCAACTTTGCCGATCTCCACCTATGTGCTGGGTACGGCGCTTGCGACCGTGCCCGCGTCCTACGTCATGCACAGGATCGGCCGTCGGCGCGGCTTTCAGCTGGGCGCTGCGGCCTCGGTGCTGAGCGGGTCACTGGCCGTCTACGCCATCTACAACCAGGACTTCTGGTTGTTCTGCCTCGGCACGGCTCTCACCGGTGTTTACCAGGCTTTCGTCAACTATTACCGCTTCGCTGCTGCCGACACGGCGAGCCCGTTGTTCCGCCCCAAGGCGGTCTCATGGGTTCTGATAGGCGGTGTCGTTGCCGCCATTGTCGGACCGCAGGTCGTCATCTGGACAAAGGACGCTTTCGCACCGGTCCTGTTCGCCGGCAGTTTTGCGGCCTCAGCGATGATCGCCGTTGTGGCCATGGCGGTGCTGAATCTCGTGGACATACCCCGGGACGGCCACGAAGATCATCAGCGCGCCGATGCACGATCTTTGCGCGAGATACTGTCGCAAGGCCGGCTGCTCGTCGCGATTGCCTGCGGCATGGTCAGTTATGCCTCCATGAACTTCATGATGACCGCGGCGCCGCTGGCAATGGTCGCCTGCAATCATCCCGTCGAGGCCGCAGCGGGCGCCATCCGCTGGCACATCCTCGCCATGTTCGCGCCGAGCTTCTTCACTGGAAACCTGATTGCACGTTTTGGCAGGGAGCCGGTGATGCTTGCCGGTCTTGGCCTGCTGCTTGGCGCGGGCGCCGTGGCGCTTTCCGGTATCGCCCAATGGCAGTTTGACCTTGCCCTGATTTGCCTCGGGGTTGGCTGGAATTTTTCCTTCGTCGGCGCCACCACCCTTGTCACCGATTGCCACCGTCCCTCGGAGAGGGCCAAGGTACAGGCGGTCAATGACCTGTTGGTCTTCGGATTGGTGTCCATGGCCTCCTTTGCCTCCGGCAAGATCCTGCACGAGGCCGGGTGGACCTATGTCGCCCTGGCGATTCTCCCCCCTGCAGCATTGGCCGGATTGCTCGTCATGGGCCTGATGGTTGGCGGGCGCAGCGCGTCAAATACAGGCGGAAAGGCCTGAAAATGCGCTTGTTGGCGCTCCGACCAAAGTCATTGCGGGTCTTGTTGCGTCGCACAGACAATTTTGGCATGTTCCGCCCGCTTCGGTTCGTGCTTGGGGGCGCGGCGGCGATCATTTCGGAGTTCGCTGGTTCCGCAACTGGCCTCTAGTCCCCCTTTCGGACCGCCCACCTATCCGAAACGGGGAATTAGCCATGAATTCGGTTCTCTACCTGATCATTGCTGGCGGCGCTCTGTCGATCGTCTATGGCATCTGGGCGATCCAGTCCGTGATGGCCGCCGACGCCGGCAGCAAGCGCATGCAGGAAATCGCCGGCGCCATCCAGGAAGGCGCGCAGGCCTACCTCACGCGCCAGTACACCACCATCGCCATTGCTGGCGCCGTAATCTTCGTTCTTGTCGCTCTGCTGCTGTCGATCACGGTTGCCATCGGCTTCCTGATCGGCGCGGCGCTATCCGGCGCCGCCGGCTTCATTGGCATGCTCGTCTCGGTGCGCGCCAACGTGCGCACCACCCAGGCAGCCAGCAAGGGGCTGGCGCAGGGTCTGGCCATCGCCTTCCGTGCCGGAGCCGTGACCGGAATGCTGGTTGCTGGCCTCGCGCTGCTCGCAGTCACCATCTACTACACGCTGCTGACGCTTGGCCTCGGCTATGCACCCGACGATCGCGTCGTCATCGATGCGCTGGTGGCGCTGGGATTCGGCGCCTCGCTCATTTCGATCTTTGCCCGTCTCGGCGGCGGCATCTTTACCAAGGGTGCTGACGTGGGCGGCGACCTGGTCGGCAAGGTCGAGGCGGGTATCCCCGAGGACGATCCGCGCAATCCCGCGACCATTGCCGACAACGTGGGCGACAATGTGGGCGACTGCGCCGGCATGGCGGCCGATCTGTTCGAGACCTATGCGGTGACTCTTGTCGCCAC
>JAYZVT010000303.1:0-3652 GCA_036155355.1 Pseudomonadota bacterium | reverse complement strand
TGCCCCAGGCCACACCAGCCATTTCTATTGGCCCTAGCGCCACTCCTGACGGCCGGCGCCATTCTATTCAGCACGGCGGCGCAGTCCGATGTCGTCCGCTACCAGCAGAAGAAATACGAAGCCAATCTCAGCACTGTGACGATTGCCGCTTCGGGCACCACCAGTCCCTACACCCAGTTCGCCGAAGACATCCGCAACGTCCTTGACGACAGCAAGGAGAATACCCTGCGCGTCCTGCCCATCCTGGGCAGGGGCGGCGGGCAAAACCTGCTCGACATCCTGTTTCTGCGCGGCGTGGACATGGGCATTGTAGATCAGGACCAGATGGCCAAACTGAAGGCCAAGGACCCGGCGCTTTATGGCGACATCGAGTATCGTGTCCACTACATCGCCAAGCTGATGAATTCCGAGTTCCAGGTCCTGGCGCGCCACGACATCAAGACCTACGCTGACCTTGAAGGGAAGAAGGTCAACTTCTTCAAGAAGAACAGCTCCACCGCGATCGGCGCGGAGAACATCTTCAACGCGCTCGGCATCAAGGTGGAGGCGGTCTATCTCGACCAGGCGCTTGCCAGCGAAAAGCTCCGCGCTGGCGAGATCTCCGCGATGATCCGCTTTGCGGGTGCGCCGCACGCCGCCTTCAAGGGCTTCAAATACTCGGACGGATTCCATTTCGTGCCGCTCAGTCCAGAGACCCTGCCCAACCATGACTTCAACAAGGTACAGGACCTCTACCTGCCGGCGCTGCTCAAGCACGACTTCTATCCCGACCTGATCCCGGAAGATCAGACGGTTGCCACCGTCGCCAACAGCACGCTGCTGGCGGTCTATGCCTGGCCCGAGCAGACCGAGCGCTATCGCAAGGTGGCGAATTTCGTGAAGATCTTCTTCGACAACATCGAGAAGTTCCACGATCCCGCCCGACATGTGAAGTGGAAGGAAATCAACCTCGCCGCGAGCGTGAAGGGCTGGACCCGCTTCAAGGCCGCGCAAGAGTGGATTGATGCCAACGCCGCCAAGGCCACCGCCGCGCCGGCTCCACAAGCAGCCGCTGGAGCAGCGGCGAAGCAACCCGACGACGCGATGAAGACGGCGTTTGAAGAATTTCTCAACCAGAGCGGACGTCAGGGCGGCAAGAACACGCCGGAAGTGCGCGAAGCCCTGTTCGAGCAGTTCGCCCAGTGGTGGGAGAAAAACGGGGGACGTCAGGCGCAATAAGCCTGACGCCGCTGCGTGGGGCGTCGCGGCCGCGGCGCCCCCGCTTTCAGAATCCTCGTTTCACGCTGCCGAGCACGCCACGAATGATCGCACGGCCGAGTGCCGAACCGACCGATCGCGCCACAGATTTGGCGAGCGCTTCGGTGACGCCTTCCCGCTGATATCCGCTTCGCGTGGTGCGCTTTGCACTGCCGCCCGACTTGGGCATTTTCGGAATAGTGAATTCGCCGCGGCGTTCACTTTCGCTGTCTGACTCAGCCTCGCGCTGCTGGCGCTCCTGCTCGACGCGCTGCTTGCCGCGCTGCTCAAGCTTCTCGTAGGCGGACTCCCGATCAACAGTTTCGTCATAGACGCCGCGCAGCGGGCTGGCGCGCAGGAGGTCTTTCCTCTCCGATGCATCAATTGGCCCAAGCCGTGACGACGGTGGCCTGACGAGGGTCCGCTGGACCATCGAAGGCGCACCTTTTTTCTCAAGCGTCGAGACAAGCGCCTCGCCGACGCCCAGCTCCATGATCGCCTTGGCCGTGTCTATATCGGGATTGGGCCGGAAGGTCTCGGCAGCCGCCTTCACGGCCTTCTGCTCGCGCGGCGTGAATGCGCGCAGGGCGTGCTGGATCCGGTTGCCCAGCTGGCTGGAGACAGTGTCGGGCACGTCGAGCGGGTTTTGGGTGACAAAATAGACGCCAACGCCTTTGGAACGGATCAGCCGCACGACCTGCTCGACTTTTTCAATCAGCGCCTTGGGCGCCTCGTCGAAGAGCAGGTGCGCTTCGTCGAAGAAAAAGACTAGCTTCGGCTTCTCCGGATCACCCACTTCGGGCAACTCCTCGAACAATTCCGACAGCAGCCACAACAGGAAGGTTGCATAGAGCCGCGGGCTCTGCATCAGCTTGTCAGCGGCGAGGATGTTCACATATCCCCTGCCCTTGGTCGTGCGCATCAGGTCGGTGATGTCCAGTGCGGGCTCGCCGAAAAAATGCTCGCCTCCCTGCTCCTCTAGCACTAGCAGCCGGCGCTGGATGGAACCGACCGACGCCTTTGATACGTTGCCGTATTCCTTGGTCAGTTCGTCGGCGCGCTCGGCGACATGCGCGATCAGCGCGCGCAGGTCCTTCAGGTCGAGGATCAGCAACCCTTCATCGTCCGCCAGCCGGAAAGCGATGTTGAGCACGCCTTCCTGTGTCTCGTTCAGGTCCATGAGGCGAGACAGCAGCAGCGGCCCCATTTCCGAAACCGTGGTCCGTATCGGATGTCCCTGTTCGCCGAAGAGGTCCCAGAAGATCGTCGGGAAGGACTCGTATTCATAATCCTTGAAACCGATCTTCTTCGCGCGCTCCTCAAGGAAGTCCTTCGAAACGCCTTCAGCGGCAAGTCCGGACAGGTCACCCTTCACGTCGGCGCAAAACACCGGCACGCCGGCACTGGAGAATCCTTCTGCCAAAATCTGCAATGACACTGTCTTGCCGGTCCCGGTGGCGCCGGTGATCAGGCCATGCCGGTTGGCGAGCCGCAGCAGCAGAACTTCCGGCTTCACGCTCTTGCCGATGAAGACGGTTCCTTCCTCGCTCATGGAGGTCCTCCGGTCACGGGTTGTTCGTTGCGCCGCACTCTATCTGCGCCAGGCCACTTCGCGCAATGCGCGGAGTCGGACAATATGGTTCACTGCAAACCAATTTCCTTGTCGCGCGTTCGGCGCTACCTTAAATAGCTGCGGCTGACTGCCGGGAACGGCCAGTATGAGGAGGAACGCAGATGGGCTACCCCATTATGGACATCGAAGGGATTGGCCCAAAATATGCCAGCCGCCTGGTCAAGGCGGGCATCAAGCGCACCCACCATCTGCTCGACAAGGGCGCATCGCGACAGGGACGCAAATCGCTCGCGGACGCCGCGGGAGTGGACGAAGGTCAGATCCTGAAATGGACAAACATGGCGGACCTGATGCGGGTGAAAGGCGTTGGCGAGGAATATTCCGAACTGCTGGAAGCCGCCGGTGTCGATACGGTCAAGGAATTGCGCACGAGGCGCGCCGACAATCTCCATGAAGCCATCGTCGCGGCGAACAAGCGGCGCCGGCTGGTTCGCCAGATACCCGGACTACGGCAGGTGGAAAAATGGGTGAAGCATGCCAAGTCGCTCAAGCCGATCGTTACCTACTAGGCTGACGGTTCAGGTTTCTATCCGCCACAACAGGGGCGCGACATGTTCGAACTGGATCAAAAGCGCAAAGACTTGCAACTGAGGGCGCGCGCTTTCGCCGAGGCCGAATTGCCGAAGCGCGCTGCCGAGGTTGATGAGTCGCAACAATCTCCCTGGGACATCGTCGAAAAGCTGACGCGCGCCGGTTTCGTCGGCATGACCATTCCCGAACAATGGGGCGGCCAGGGCTGCGACTATCTCGACGCTGTACTCGTTATCGAGGAGATGGCGCGCA